>JANNRU010000056.1:0-4087 GCA_031401755.1 Acidobacteriota bacterium
AGGGTCAGTTCGCCGGTCAGGACGTCGGGACGGAGGCGAACGATCTCGCTCCCCCCCCGCTGGAACCCGAGCATCTCGACGACCGCACCCGTCCCGTCGGTGATCGGGCGCAACATTCCGGCCTCGTTCAGGCTCGCCGACCGGCGGCCCGCGGCTCCATCGGCGGCGAAGCGCACGATTCTGCGTCCGGTCGTCGCCGCGACCGCGCCGTCGACGATGGCCAGCCCCAGGACCGCCGCCGACGTCTCGCGCATCCACCTCCCGGCCAGGGCGCCGTCACCCCGCCGGGTTTGCGCCACGACGTTTCCGATAAGGTCGCCCGGCTGTTCGAGCAGCGTGCGAATCAATTCCTTGATCTCGAGCTCGGTTTGTGGACCGGAGCCGTTCCAGCGACCGCGAATCTTTCCCTGCCGATCGGCAACCAACGTGGTCGGAAGCGAGGTCACGTTGAACTCTCTCGCCAGTGCCGGCGCGAAACGAGCGACTGGCATTCGCAAGTTCAAGCGTTCGGCGAACTCCCGTGCGATCTCCGGCTCATCGCCGCCATTGATCGCGATCGCGAGCAATCCGCGGGCGGCCTCGGCCTCGGCCAGTGCTTGGAGCGTGGGCAGTTGCCGGACGCAGGGCGCGCACCACGAGGCCCAGAAATCGAGAACGACGACACGCCCACGTAGCTCCTGGAGCTCGATGGTCGTCCCGTCGAGCAGGTCGAGCTTCGAGGGCGGAAGGGGTGGGTGCCAGCCCTCGACGGCAAACGGGGTGGTCGGAGTGGTCGGCTCGGTTGAAGAAAGATCGAAGCTCCAGCGAACCGCGGCGTCGGGGCCGTACCATAGGACGCGGGCGGCGGGCTCGCCGGATGCGAACGACAAGCTCAGCGTGATCGCGAGCGCGGCAGGGGCGAGTCGACATCGCACCCGGACAGCGTAACCTCGCGCGTGTCGCGGCGCCGCTTCGTCGTCCCTGTCAGCCGCCCGGCGTTTGGGAACGCCAGTTCGAAATGATCTCGGCTGCCTTCGACGTTTCGATCTCGACGAACCGGCGGTATACCTTCTTGTGCGTCGGATCGATCTGATAGACCCGCTGCTCGAACTCGAAAGTCACCACGGGCGCCGGCGTGGTGCGGATCGCCTTTGCTTGGACTTTTGTTGTTCCCATCGATCGTCTCGCCCTCCGCTCAGCCATAAATCTGTTCAATTGCCGTACCAGGGCTGGACCGACCTCGTTAACCCGATGCTGGGTAACCAGTTGAACCGATATCGCTCTCCGGTAGGAGTCGATTTGTTTGCGTGCGTGCGGCCAACATGGCAGACTTGCGTCCGCGCCTCGGTCAATTTGGCTGAATTAGGAATTACTCGGTGATCCCCTCCCTGGAAAGCAAGCGAATTGCCGTCGTCGATGCCGATCCGCTGCTCCGTAGAACGACCGGCGACATCATCGCGCGTGCCGGCTACCGCGTTTCGGCCGTCGGCAGCCCGGAGGAGCTCGAGCGAATTCTGGACGAAAGGCACCACGACGCGGTCCTCGCCGCGCTCGACGGTCCAGGGTCACGCAACATCAAGCGCATCGTCGAGATCGCGCGCGGTATGCCGGTTCTGGTGCTCAGCGACACGACACGATTGGGCGAGGCGATCCTGCTGTTGCGCTCGGGCGTTGAGGACTACCTTCTCCGGCCACCCGATCTGGCCGAGCTTCGCGGCCGCCTCGAGCGAATCCTTGAGCGACCCGAGCTCGACTCACGCCTCGCCTTCTTCCAGGAAGAGATGTCGAGGCGATCCGGCCTTGCGAGCGCCGAGGCGCGATCGAAGCCGATGCGTCTCGTTCTCGAACAGGTCGCTCGGCTCGCGCCGCTGCGCTCGACGGTGCTGGTTCTCGGGGAGAGCGGCGTGGGAAAAGAGTTGATCGCGCGCTCGATCCACTTCAGTTCCACACGGCGTGACCACCCGTTCGTTGCCTTGAATTGCGCCGCAATCCCGGCGAGCCTGATCGAAAGCGAGCTGTTCGGCCACGAAAAGGGAGCCTTCACGGGCGCCCACGTCAGGACCCGAGGGAAGTTCGAGATCGCGCATCGAGGGACGCTGTTCCTGGACGAAATCGCCGAGCTGGAACTGCGGACCCAGGCCAAGTTGCTTCGCGTCCTCGAGGCCAAGGAGTTCATGCGCGTCGGCGGGGATGAGACCCTGAAGGTCGACGTCCGGGTGATCGCTGCCACAAATGCCAACCTCGAGGAGATGGTCGCGGCACGCGCCTTCCGACGAGATCTGTACTACCGCCTCAAGGTAGTGACCCTCGTCGTCCCCGCCCTTCGAGATCGTCAGGACGACATCCCAGCGCTCGTCCACCTGTTCCTCGATCAACTCGCTCGAGCCAACGCTCTGCCATCGCGGGCGATCTCCGATGAAGCCCTGGCGGCGCTCGTCTCCTACCGCTGGCCGGGCAACGTGCGCGAGCTCAAGAACGTCCTTGAAGGCGTACTCGTCTCCGCGCCCGGCGAACGGATCGACCTCGACGACTTGCCGCCCAACGTGCGGCACGAGCGGGCACCGGCCGCTGACGCCGTGCTCGAACCCGGTACGACGCTCGCCGAGATGGAGCGCGAGTTGCTTCGAATCACCCTGGAACACACGGGAGGCAATCGCACCTGGTCCGCCGAACTGCTCGGCATTGGCGTGCGGACGCTTCAGCGCAAGATCGCGGACTACGAACTGACGATCCCGCCCCGGCGGCGCAGGAAGAAGACGCGCGGCGTGAAAACCGGCTGAGCGCCGGACCTGGGACGTCAGTGCGGTTCGCCGGCGGTTCGCCTTTGCACGCGCGGTGGCGCCGGATGGTAGTCCTCGAGCGGCGGCAGCGGGGTCACCTCACCCACTTCCACTACTGTGACCTCTAGAATTCGTGGTGGGTCCATCGGCCTGCCGTTCGAGTAAGCTTTGACCTCGCTGATCCGACGGACGACATCTTGCCCCTCGATCACCTCCCCGATGCACGGATGCGCCCCGTCGAGCCAAGGCATCCCGACCGCCGTGACGAAGAACCCGACGCCGCTGATCCGCCCTCCGGCGCTCCGAGTCAACCCGAGGCGGCCGCCGCGGCGAAAATTGACCGAACCTCCGAGTTCGGGACGCACGAACAGGAACGGCCCGCCACGACCCGAGGCGACCGGATCGCCGGCCTCGAAACGGCGCCCGGCTTCCACCTTGTGGATGGCGATACCGTCGTAGTAGGGGGTCTTGCGCTCCGCGCCGGTCGCTTGATCGATCCAGCCGCGCTCCCCACGCGCGAGCGCAACGAAGTGCGCGACGGACTGGGGCGCCTGTTCGGGCAGCAACCGCGCCCGGATCGTGCCCACGGTCGTCTTGATCGTCGCGTACCGGCCGGCGGGAGTCGGCGTCGCGGCGTCCGGCGCCGCGACGCTCGCCGCTCGCGAGAACAGCAGAAGCACGGCGGCAATCGATGAGATCTGTGCTCGTCTATTCATCACGTACGTCCCTTCGCCAACAGGCTCCCGCTCGAAATGCTAGCGGCGTGCCAACCAAGCGGCAACTCGACTCGATCGCACGCGACGAGCCATCACCGCCGCGCAATCAGACGGTGATCACGACGCGGTCGTCGACTCGAACTGGACACTTCCTCAAAAGAGACTCTTGACGAACGAAACCATACCGCTATATGTTTCGTCACGAGCAACGGCGACGGTGCATTCGAGCGTCGATCGACAGTTGCTCGAAACGGATCGAAAAAGGAGGTGACAGCACATGGCCACACGCAGAAAAGCAACACGAAAGAAGGCAGCGAAGCGGACCGCCAAGAAGACCACGCGTCGTAAGGCGACCCGCAAGAAGGCGACCCGCAAGAAGGCAACCCGGAAGAAGGCCACCAAGAGCAAGGCCACCCGGAAAAAGGCCACGAAGAAAAAGGCGACCCGCAAGAAGGCCGCCAAGAGCAAGGCCACCCGGAAAAAGGCCGCCAAAAAAACCACGAGCAAGAAGCGGGCCCGCCGCAAGAAGGCAGTCGCCGCTCCTCCGATGATGTAATTCGTCGGAAGACACTTCACACTGAAAAAGGGCCGGAAGCCTCCGCTTCCGGCCCA
>JANNRU010000057.1:0-5093 GCA_031401755.1 Acidobacteriota bacterium
GCGCAGGAACTCGCGCTTGTCTGGGCGCGAGAAGCCCTGCTCAATCCGCCGCACGAGCAGTCGCTTATCGACATACCCATGCACCACCGAACGCGCGATCGCGACATTGACGTAGGGATGATCGCTCGCGATCACCATCAAGAGATCGGTGGCCTCCGTGGCGGGGTTGAATTCATCGCCTGGCACGGTCGGCATGGTCCTCAGCCAGCGCGGCCGTGCATGGTTGAGTTGAAACCGATCGTTCCCCTGCAGCGTTAGGAAAAGCGATGGCCCCAAGCCGATCGTCACCGTGACGCGGTACGTCGCCGGGCCGCCCTCGCCTATCGGAAGGTTCCACTTTACCGGTGGCCGGACCATCTCCCTTCGTGCAAAGTCGCTGGTGGCGCGCATTACGTCAGCCAGATCCTGGCGCCGGCTCACAGCGATGTCGATAGCCAGCACGGTCACGAACGACTGAGGGCTGATACGACCTGCGCGCTCGACCGCGTAGCGTTCCTCGTCCGTGCCGCTCGGCGCTATGATAGGCCATTGCGGATCCGCGATCCCGGACTGGAAGGGTCCGCAGAGCGTCGGCAGCGGCCTTGACAACGGTTTTGACGTCTTCTTGGTTGCCATAGATCCTCAGGAGCGAAAGAGCGGCCGGCGCCGATGCTGGGACTGATGGTCGGGGAACAGCGCAACGAAGAACTCGGTCCAGCCGCCCATGCGCACTCTCAGCAGGTTGAAATCCGCGGGCCGCTGTTGCGCAGCCAGGAACGTGGCGGGATTTGCAACCGTGAACGTGACGATCGATCCGCCTTCGCCGCGCGCGAACGCCGCCACCATCTCCGTGAGCTCGGCGACGGGAAAATCTTCCGGCAAGTTGTAGTCAGTCGGCGCGCCGTCGCCGAGACGATCAATCGCGGAATGCGCAAAGCTCTTGAGGCTTTCGCGCACCGAGCCCTCGCGAACGTGGCGCCCGTCGGCCTGGATCGGGTCGCGGTTCGGCACCGGCGCGGGAGAGAGATCGGAGGCCACGGCGTCGCCGGCCGAGCGGCCGTCGGCGGACGCGCCTGCGAACATCCCGGCAAGCACATATTGTTCGAACGTGCCGACACCGGGCGCGAGCAGGATGTCGAAGTCCTCGCCGTAGCGCTCCTTGAGCCGCGCCAGGGCACCACAGTGCACCGGATGTTGCCAAGCCGTCTGCACAGAATCGCAAAAGGCGTTGATCAGCTTCCAGCCAATTTCGTCAACCGCCTTATTTCCAAACCCGAACTTCGGGAGCGCCTGACACATGGCGCGGATCTCAATGATGCGCGCCGGCGCAACGTACGGTCCGAACGCCGGCTGCTTTTGGCCCTCGGGGCCAATCAGCTTCGCGCCCCAATCGGTGGCAAGGCACGTCACCAGCTCGTCGAGCGTGAAGGCCTGCTGATCGTAGGCCAGTGTCTTGATCGCGAAGAGCGAGTCGGTGGCGCTGCTGATGCCGGTCATGAGCGGCGAAAAAATGCGGTAGTTCGCCCCGCCCGCCACCAAGTCACGCCCACGCTCGATGCAACCCGAGATCAGCGCCGACAGGAGCGGCGACGGCGCGATGCCCTCCTTGTTTCCGTAGTTCGCCAGCAGTGACGACAGGTAGCGATGGCAGCCGAGCAAGATGTGATCGACGAGAACGCGCCACAACTCGTCCCACGTCTTCAGATCCCGCGCGTCGGGCGTGCGCCACGACAGCTTGTCGCCGCGCAGGTTCATGGTTCCCGCGCCGGCGAGGCCAGCGCCACGATTCAGCGTTTGCTCGACCACCGCAAGTGCCGGAACGAATCCAAAACTGAATTCGGTTTCGCCAGCGAACATCGTTTCGTAACATCCGTCGCACGCGTAGTTCCGGGCGGTGCGCAACGGCACGGGCTTCCCGGCATGCTCGCTCAAGCCGGGAACAATGCGCTCGTCGCACAGCAGTACCGGATGCGCGCCGCCGCTCATCAGCGCTCGGGCCGCCATCTCGAGAATCCGGCGCGGCGTCTTGCGGTGGACCCTGAGGTCAAGCGTCGGGCTATTGAGCGGAAGCCGCCGCGCGGCCTCCAGGCACAATTCGGTGACCTCATTACAGGCGTCAGTCGGTTCCTCGGCGTCGTCCGGGAGTACGCCGCCGATCGTGATCTGCTGCATCCATTGATTCAGCAGCCCACCCTGGTCGTAGTTCGACGCGCCCAAGGATCCGGTCAGCACGCCGTCCGCCGCGGTGAAACGATTTTCCGCGTAGCGATAGTTCAGGATCACGCGCTCATCGAGCTTGATCCAGAACGCATCGATCAGCTCCTGCGCCTGTAGGCGCGTGAGCACGCCGGATCGGAGGTCGCGCTCGTAGAAGGGAAACAGAATCTGATCGAGCCGGCCCAGGGGAACCACTTCGACAGTCCAATGCAGCGCGCAGTGCACGATCAGGATCGCTTGCAGCGCGTCCGCGAAGGTCTTGGCACCTTCGGCCGGCACGCGCCTGAGCCGTGCCGCGATCTCGTGGAGCGTGTTCCGGCGGGGATCATCCTGCTCCAACCGCGCGATCGCCTCGTTCACCCGATCTGCGTATCGCAAGGCGTACGCGATGACACCTTCGAGAGAAACGACGACCGATTCATAAAACGCGTTCGACTGGCCGCCGGCGGCGGCGCGCCCGCGGCAGTGCTCGATGATCTTCTTAAGGCCCGACTGAACCACCCGGCCATGATCGGGGACGATGTGGCCCATCGGTGAAAGCTCGTTCAGGAAGCTCAGCATCCCTCTGAGCTCCTCGTCCTCCGTCAGGTACCTGACGAATTCCTTGCCCTGGCCCACCGAGAAGGGCGGTAGGGTCCCAGCCAGCAGATCGTCCGCATCAACTTGTGTGGTGCCGGCCACTCGCGCCATCTCGGGGTCGGTAATGATTTCCAGCATGCGCGCGATCGACAGCCCTTTCCGGAGCGCAATCGGGAGCGCGGCGAGCTCTCTCCGCTTCGTCTCCGGAAGATCGGGCCGATTGCGAAACAGGTGGCCGACCTGGTGCTCGCTCAGCCAGAGCGGTTTGTGATGCCAGCGGGCAAAGGTTCGCTCCAACAGCCGGCACACGCGCGGCGTCGGCAGGTCGGGATCGCCCTCGGACAGTGATTGGAGATGGCGCCAGTATGCGACGTCATTGTGAATCATTCCGCTCTCTTTTCCCGCCGTTAGCCGTGGTGAAGAACCTGCGCCAGCAGCAGCACATTGCCGTCCGGATCCTTGAGCCGCGCGAGGCGCACGTTCGGATAGTCCTCGATCGCACCGACGAACGTCACCCCACGGGACGTCAGTAACTCCATCACCTGCTCGATCGGCACTTGGGCACCGAGTTCGATGTTGATCGCCCCAGCAGTACCCGGTGTGACGGTCTTCGGCGACGCGGGATGCAAGCCAATGGTGAGTCCCTTACCGGCGTCCACCTCGGCCCATTCATTGGCGATGCGGAGCTTCAGGGGCAGGCCAAGGCTCTTGGTATAGAACTCGACCGCCCGATCCATATTCGATACGTAGACCGACACGTTCCCGCCGCTGATCGGCGCGGAGCCGGTGGCCGGCGCGTGAGCCACATCGCTCAGTATGCGCGGTTCGCCGACAACCGTCGCCGGGTGAGCTATCGGAAAAATCTCCAGCTTCACAAACTCTTCGTGATTGCTGTTGATCACGAAGAACCGCTTGGTCGGATGATTCGTCTTGCAGTCGCGCATCGCCGAGATGGCCAGCACG
Source organism: Acidobacteriota bacterium (assembly GCA_031401755.1). Classification (GTDB taxonomy): domain Bacteria; phylum Acidobacteriota; class Polarisedimenticolia; order Polarisedimenticolales; family Polarisedimenticolaceae; genus JANNRU01. The sequence continues at coordinate 3,739 of JANNRU010000057.1, forward strand.
ACGTTGTTCGGATCGTCATCGGACATGCCAAACCGGTGCGGCTGCTCCGCGCCATACCGCTGCAAGCACTCCGCGACAGCCGTCTTGATCGCCAGCTTCTTAATCGACGGAACGGTCATGGCCGGATCGACGACGCCGAGTTCGGCCTGAACCTTTAGATTCGTCACCGTGTAGATGCCGAGTATCGGCGGCATCGCGGGTAACAGGCCGCGGTTGATCAGGACCTGCAGGCCGGCGCGGATCGTCTCGGGCGCGTGGCCTCGAGCAGTGACCATGGCGGTCGGGCGCTGATTCGCCGCGGCGTGCACCAGCAGGCTCCACGAGGGACCTTGCCAGCGCCCCGGACCGTCGATGGCGGCGACGAGATCGACGATGAACTGTTGCTGCTCGTGAGGCTTTGAGTCGTCGTCCCTGAAATCACGGAACGTGCGCGGGCCCACCGCCCACGCTTGCCACTGTCCCGGCCTGCCGAGAGCGTTCTGGATCGCAGCAAACGCGCCAGACGAGACTGGTTTCTCTACCTGTTTTTCCGCGTTCCACAAGTAAATCGAGGTCGGCAGGAATAGCAGGTTGTCGTCGATGTCAAAGAGATAGGCGCTGACGCCGTTCGCGGTCTGGGTCATGGCATCACTTCCCTACGTAATACAGGCGCCGCAAGTAGTGTTCGTTGCCGGCTGTGAAATACGGCTTCTGCCAGGCCTGCGTCGTGTCCAGGTGCTGAGGCTGGAAGTTCTTCTTCTCCTCCTCGGTGCGCCTGAAGGATAGCGCCTCGCGGAACGCGTGGTGGGAGTAGATCCGCAGATACTCCGTGAAATAGATGTCCGCGACCCTGGTGTCGCCGCGAACAATCAGCATGTTCTCGTCGTTGGAGTGCGTGCTGTTGTTGCTGAAGTTGGCTGAGCCGGTCACCACGACGGGATCCGTCCCGAGCGGGTCCACGAGAAGGAATTTGGTGTGGACCCACCTGACGTTGACTTCGGCCTTGATACGATCGATCTCTCTCAGCCACCGATCGAAGTTGTTCGCTAGGACGTAGTTGCCCATGGCGACCAGCACGTTCGGCCGCTTGCGGATCGCCCGGATGTCGATCCGGCCCTGCGCCATTCCCGAACCGTTGCCGGGTTTCTCGTGCAGCGCCACGCGCAAGATCTCGTCGTTCTGCCGGTAGACCTCCTGCAGGATCTTGTTCATGCCAAAGGCCAGTGTGATGAAGACTGGCAGGTTGTCGCGTTTGGCGAGTGAGCCGATCCACTCGAGCGCCTCCAGACCCCGATGCGGCGAGAAGATGACTTTCGTGCCTTCGGCGGCCTCGCTATCCGGCGCCGGCAACTCGTCGTATTCGTCGGCCCAGTCCT
>JANNRU010000058.1:0-12212 GCA_031401755.1 Acidobacteriota bacterium
AAGGCGATTGGTCGGTCGTACCTCGGATTCAACGTCGAAGCCGGCTGGATTCAGGACTACGGGGACGGTACAAAGATCGCCTCGGCGACGATCGAGGAGGTTCCGCGTTCGGAGCGGTTTTGGATCGGTGGGGACACGTTCGGGCCGCGGGTTTTCGAGTCCCGTTCGATTACGCCCCGTCGATTCGTACGGCTCGACGCTAGCGGGCAATTGATCGGATATCTCGGCGATCCCCGATTTGTCTCAGCGGACGACCTGCTCGAGGCCGGCGGGGTCCCGGTCCTCTACGAGGTCGGTGGGGACAGGATGTTTCTGGCCCAGTCCGAACTGGTTCTGCCGCTGAATGAGACCGCGGAGGTCGCCTTTTTCTTCGATGCCGGTGATTCTCTGGCCGAGGACCAGTCGCTCGACTACGAGACGCTTCGCGTCTCTTCCGGAGTCGAGCTACGATTCCATCTGCCAATCTTTCCCGTTCCTCTGCGACTAATCTACGGTTTCCCCATTCGCAAGCTCAGCGGTGACAGGACGGGCAATTTCACTTTCTCGATCGGTCGGAGCTTTTAGCAGTGATCGTGCTTCAGTGGGTTAGCCTTTCAGGTCAAGGGAGAACGTCGTGACATTCAGAATGGACTTCCGTTGGATGCTGGCAGCCGCCGCGCTCCTAGCCGCCGTCGGCACCGTGAGCGCGCAAGGTGCGACGAAGATCGGAGTCTTCGACGCCCAGCGGGTTTCCGAGGAGACCGCCGAGGGACGCAAGGTTCAAGAGCAACTTGCCGCATTTCGGGACCGCAAACAAGGGGAGATTCGCGACAAGCAGCAGGCTGTCGCGGAGCTGGAAAAGCAGCTGACGCAGCAGGCGCTATCGCTTTCCTCTGAAAAGCGCAGCGAGATGGAAAAACGGATCCAGTTGCAGGCGCTCGAACTGCAGACGGCCCAAGAGTCGGCGAGACGGGAAATGCAGCTCGAGTTTCAGGCGGCGTCGGACGGGTTCCAGAAAAAGCTGGAAACTGTCGTCGCTCAAATCGGTCGCGACGAGGGATTCGTGATTCTCCTGGACCGCGGACTGGTCGCCTGGGCCGCCGACTCGATTGATGTAACGACCACTATCGTCGACCGCTTCGACAAAGCCTACCCGGTCGCGAAGCCGTGACGCGAGTCCCCCCGAAGAGCGGTCGAGTCTCGTCTGTGCGGTTCCGGCTGAGCGATCTCGCGCTGCGGGTCGGTGGCCAGGTACGGGGGGACGCGGATCGGTGGATCGAGGGGATCCAGACCCTGGATCGTGCGGGTCCGAACGAACTGTCATTCGTGACCAACCCGCGATACCGCCGACGGGCGCTGACGTCCGCAGCCGGAGCGCTACTCGTCGGGCCTGGCCACGAGCCGGGTGATCGCGACCTGCTGACGGTGACCGAGCCGCAATCGGCGCTCGCCGAGCTGCTCGAACTGTTTCATCCGGTCGCTCCAATTCGTGCCGGGATCTCCAAGGATGCGCGGCTGGGAGAGGCCGTCAGGCTCGGTGTAGATGTTGCCGTCGAGGCCTTCGCCTTCATCGGGGACCGGGTCGTTCTGGGTGATCGTGTGCAAATTGGGCCGGGCTGTGTGATCGGCGACGATTGCCGGATCGGAGACGACACCATGTTGCGCCCTCGCGTTGTGCTCTACCCCGAGACAGAAATCGGCGCTCGGTGTCTTCTGCATTCCGGCGCAGTTATCGGAGCCGATGGATTCGGATTCGTGCCCCGGTCCGAGGGTAGTCATCGCAAGATCCCGCAAGTGGGCAAGGTCGTGATCGAGGACGACGTCGAGATCGGCGCGAACGCGGCCGTCGATCGAGCGGCGATCGGGGAGACGCGAATCGGGAAGGGGACGAAGATTGACGACCTCGTGATGGTGGCACACGGCGTGACGATCGGGCCGGGATGTCTACTCGCTGCGCAGGTCGGAGTCGCTGGCAGCACTCGACTGGGGGCGCGGGTTACCTTTGCCGGGCAGTCGGGCGCGTCAGGTCACCTGGAGATCGGTGACGGCGTGGTCGTCGCGGCCAAGACAGCCGTATTCAAGGACCTGCCGGCGGGAGCGTTTGTCGCCGGGGTGCCGGCGATCGACCACCGGCGCTGGAAGCGCGGTCAAGCCGCGCTGGGCAAACTACCTGAACTGCGTGGTCGCCTGCGAGACCTTGAGCAGCGACTCTACGAGATCGAACGGCGGATCGGAGAACAGGGGGCCCGCCGATGAACCTGAACCTGCTCGAGATCATGGCCGCGATCCCTCACCGTTATCCGTTCCTACTCGTCGATCGGGTCGTCGAGATGGAGCCGGGTCGACGGATCGTCGCGGTCAAGAACGTCACGATCAACGAAGCCTTTTTTCAGGGACACTTTCCGGGGGCACCGGTCATGCCGGGCGTACTGATCATCGAGGCCCTGGCGCAAGCCGGCGCCGTTTTGCTACTGCACGACATGCCGGACCGTGCGAACAAACTCGTCTACTTCACGGGTATCGACGGAGCCCGATTCCGGCGGACCGTCGTCCCGGGTGACCGCTTGACCCTGTCGCTCGAGGTCCTGAAGCTTCGATCGCGAGCGTGCAAAATGGCGGCGCGAGCGGAAGTGGATGGGGAGTCCGTGGCCGAGGCGCAGATCCTCTCAGCGCTCGTGGAGCGACCGGTGGCCCGTGATGGCCGTTGACCCCGGAATCGATCCCCGAGCCGTCGTCAACCCCGGGGCTGAACTGGGGTCGGACGTCTCGATCGGCCCGTTCGCGGTGGTCGGCGCCGGGGTTCGAATCGGGGATCGCACTCGACTGGGATCTCACGTTGTTGTCGAGGGCCCGTGCGAGATCGGTCCGGACAATGAGATCAGCGCGATGGCTGCGATCGGCGGCGCACCGCAGGATCTGAGATACCGCGGTGACCCGACCCGACTCGTCATCGGCGCGCGGAACAGAATCCGCGAATTCGTGACGCTCAACCGCGGAACCACTGAAGGCGGCGGAATGACGTCGGTGGGCGATGACAACCTGTTCATGGCCTACGTCCACGTCGCGCACGATTGCCACGTCGGAAATCACACGATCCTCGCCAACGCGGCCACGCTCGCCGGGCATGTCGAAGTCGGCGACTTTGCGACTGTTGGCGCATTCAGCGGCGTCCACCAGTTCTGCCGCGTCGCCCGGCACGCCTTCATCGGAGGGTATTCCGTCGTCACCCAGGATGCCCTACCGTGGGTCCTGACCGTCGGCAATCGGGCCAAGAGCTTCGGCTTGAACACCGTCGGTGTGAAGCGACGAGGGTATTCTCCGGAGACGGTCGAGGCGATCCGACGTTGCTACTCGCTTTTGTTTCGCTCGAAACTGCAGCTCGTCGAGGCGCTGACACGCGTCGAGGAAGAATTGGGTCACATCGAAGAGATCCGCTATTTCGTCGAGTTCGTCCGCTCGAGCAAACGGGGCGTCTGCCGGTGAGAGACTGATGGCGGCAGAACCGATCGACGTTGCGGTCGTCGGGGTCGGCCATCTTGGCCGTCACCACGCGCGACTCTACGCTGCGAATCCGACAGCACGGCTGGTGGCTGTCGTCGATCGCGATCCCGCGCGTGCTTGGGAGATAGCAGCGGATTTCGGATGCGAGGCATTCGACGATCCGGCGCGGATCATCGGTCGTGTGCGCGCGGCAAGCGTCGCAGTTCCGACGGCGCAGCATGTGCCAGTCGCCGAGCCGTTGTTGCGAGCGGGGATTGATCTGCTGATCGAGAAGCCCGTGACCCGAAGCCTGGCCGAGGCCGACGCGCTGGCTGACGCTGCGCGGGCCTCCGGAGCGTTGGTCATGGTCGGCCACAGCGAGCGGTTCAACCCGGCAGTCGCCGCGCTTCTCGCTGCGCTGGATTCGCCACGGTTTTTCGAGGTCCATCGGCTCGCCGCATTCAGCGCCCGCAGCACCGACATCGACGTCGTCCTCGACCTGATGATTCACGATCTCGATCTCCTGCTGCATGTCGACCGAACCGAGGTCATCGGTGTCGACGCGGTTGGGGTTGCGGCGTTGACGGACAAGGTCGACATTGCCAACGCGCGAGTTCGCCTGGCTTCGGGCTGCGTCGCCAACCTGACCGCGAGTCGAGTTTCGGCGGAACCACTGCGCCGAGTTCGCGCGTTTCAGTCGAAGACTTACCTCGCCTGCGACACCGGAAAACGCACGGTCGACCGCTACCGTTTGGTCGTCGATGGCTCAGCGGAGCCGCGAATTGTCCACGACCGATTGGCCGTCGTCGAGGGCGAACCGCTTGCGCTAGAGATCGCGTCTTTTCTCGGTTCGGTTCGCGAACGGACGACTCCCGCCGTCGATCTGGCGGCTGCGCGGCGGGCGCTCGAACTCGCCCATCGAGTTTGTGACTCGATCGCGCTCGGGGTTGGCGCGCGGTGACACCGCGGTACGCGGGCTCCCCGGATCCGATCGCTCGGTTTCTCGCTTCGTGTGTCGCCGAGGGATGGATGCCGGGGGCGACCTGGTGGGTCACTCGGGGCGATGCCCTCATCAGCCGGGGAGCCACGGGCACCAAGAGCACTCAACCGCGGGCCGAAAGCGTCGTGGTCGACACGCCGTACGATTTGGCCTCGCTGACAAAGCCGCTAGCGACCGCGCTGCTACTTGCCCTGTTCGAGCAGGACGGAATCCTCGATCTGGAGACTCCGGTCCAGCATTGGCTACCACGACTTCGTGGCACAAGGCTTGGCTCGCGCTCGCTCGTCGCCTTGGCCTCACATTCGGCGGGGCTTCCGGCTTGGCGGCCGCTTTACCTGTCCGAAAGGCATCTCGCGGGCTATGTCGATCGAATCGCCGAGCTTCCTTTGGATGCGTCGCCGTCGACCGCTTACTCGGATCTCGGCTACATCGTGCTCGGCGAGGTTCTCGAACGTGCAAGCGGAACGGGTTTAGGGCAGTCGTTCGCGACTCGCATCGCGCAGCCGCTGGGTCTGGCGAGGACCGGCTTCGGTAGGCCGGAGACCTTCGGTGACGCCGCGCCGACGGAGATCCGTAACAGTTACGAACGCGAGCTTGCCGGAACTGCCGGCGCAGGGCACCCATGGCGCGAATCGATACCTCCCGGGGAAGTCCACGATGCGAATGCTCACGGGCTCGGTGGCGTTGCCGGACACGCGGGCTTGTTCGGAATCGCATCTGAAGTCGGAGCGCTTGCGCTCGCGACCACGAATGCGGGACGGCTCGGTCTCGGAGCGAAGGCGCGCTCGAGACTCCAAGATGTGGCCCCAGGTGCCACCGGCCGCACGACCGGGTTTGTCGTGGCACTCGCGTCGCGCGCGGGACGAGGAATTCTTCCCGATTCCGCATATGGCCATACGGGATTTACCGGAACATCTGTCTGGATCGAGCCGGTGTCGGCCACCGTTTGGGTACTACTCGCCAACCGCGTTCATCCGCGCGTAGAGTCCCGAGATTTCCAATACCTGCGACGCGGTTTTCATCGTGTCGGTCGTCGCCTGGCGGCCGGCGAGTGCGGTCGATCCTGATAATGTGGAGCGAACTGCCAGTCGCCCCGCTCGAACTGCCGACCCGTCCCGCGCGTCGCTTCGCGAGCAATCAGGCCATTGTGCTCGCGCTCGTCGCGCATCTTGCAGTGCTTCTCGTGATCTACTACTCCAGGTCGATTCCGAATGTTCGCGCGGATCGGTTCGAGAGGGACCGGTGGTTGAACGTGGAGTTCAAACTCACCCAGGCCGAGTTCGAGGGTGATTCGGGCGGGGCCAGGGCGCCCGACCGTCTCTCATCGCCGGTGCCCGAGTCCCCCGGGGCACTAAGCACGCCGTCGGCGCGACCCAAGTTGGTCCCGCGAACGACCCTGGCCGAGCCGGTCGTTCCGCCGACATCGGGCCCAGCCGAAGCCGCCAAGGCTCCGTCTCTCGATGTGTCCAGCCTGCGTGAGGACGGTCGTCCTGTTACGGCGGGCTCGGGACTGCGACAGGCGCTTCGGGATTTTGATCGCCGGATGACCGAGCAGCGCGAACCTGCCGTGGCCGGCGCGGGTCGGACGGGCCCGGGAGGAGGGACCAGTTTCGTTCCCGACCTCGGTGCCGTCCCGCCGACGGGGCTCGGGGTCGGCGAGTTAGTCTTCGAGAGCCGGGATTTTGATTGGCGGGACTACGGCAAGCAGGTTTATATCGCGATCTGGCGAGCGTGGCACAACCGACTCTGGGCCACGACGAACGAGTTCGAGAAATGGTCTCACCGCACCGGTCAGTGGTATCTGCGTCACCAGGTTCGCGTGGGTTTCGTGATCGAAAGTTCGGGTGCGGTCAGCGGGATCGTGATCGACGACGAGTCCGGCGTCGAAGCGCTCGATCTGTCGGCGACCGATGCCCTCGCCGAAGTGATTCTCCCGCCGCTCCCGAAGGAGTTCCCGCGAGATCGTGAAGTCGTTCACGGCCAGTTCCTCGCCGAAGGCGAGGTCCAATCGATGCGCCCGACCCTGAAGCGGTTCAAGCAGGCCGGCTGGTTCTGATTCCCCCGGCAGTTGCTTGCGATTGACGCTGCCAAACCTGCCCGATAGCATTCTACGACGGAGGATGGCATGCGCGCCGAGTTGATCCACGACTGGAACATCGAGCCTGAGTCCACCGACGATAGGCCACTTCTGGCAATGCTTGACGACGAGACTCTGCGCGACGGACTGCAATCGCCCTCAGTCATCGATCCGCCGATCGACGCCAAGCGCCGCATCCTGCACTTGATGGACGCGCTGGGCATCGAAACGGCGAACGTCGGTCTTCCCGGGGCCGGTCCACGCGCCGCGGCTGATGTCGAGGCGTTGTGTCGCGAGATCGTCGATGCGCGATTGAAGATCGGGGCCAACTGCGCGGCTCGTACCGTGATCCGGGATATCGAACCCATCGTGCGGGTCGCGGAAGCGACGGGATTGGACGTCGAGGCCTGCCTGTTCATCGGCTCCTCGCCGATACGCCAGTACGCCGAGGGTTGGGACGAGGACTTTCTGGTCCGGCAATCCGCCGACGCGATCCGTTTTGCGGTGGACCACCAGTTGTCGGTCATGTACGTGACAGAGGACACGACCCGGGCCCGCCCGGAGACGATCCGCCGTCTCTATTCCGAGGCCGTGCGTCTCGGAGTCCGCCGAGTGTGCGTGACCGACACAGTCGGGCATGCGACGCCTGGCGGGGCCGCCCGGCTCGTCCGTTTCATCCGTTCGGTGCTCGACGATGCCGGTGGGCACGCCGTCGGGATCGACTGGCACGGCCATCGAGATCGCGGCATGGGGCTTGCCAACTGTCTTGCTGCTTACCGCGCGGGCGCGACCCGTGTGCACGGTAGCGCTCTCGGGATCGGGGAGAGGTCCGGAAACGCTGAGATCGACCTGCTGCTGGTCAATCTCAAGCTGCTTGGATGGATCGACCGGGATCTGACCCAGCTCGGCGACTATTGCTGTGCGATCTCTGAAGCGCTCGGCGTCCCGATTCCTTCGAACTATCCGGTCGTCGGTTCCGACGCCTTCGAAACGGCAACAGGGGTGCACGCCGCGGCGGTGATCAAGGCCTACCGCAAGGGCGATGCATGGCTTGCAGATCGAATCTACTCGGGTGTCGCCGCCGGCGACTTTGGCTTTCGACAAAAGATCCGCATCGGGCCGATGAGCGGGAAGTCGAACGTGATCTGGTGGCTCGAGGAGCACGGGTTCGACCCGACCGACGAGCGCGTCGACCGAATCTTCAACGCGGCCAAGCAAGCCGATCGCTTGTTGGAAGACACGGATTTGGAAGCGCTGGCGGGTTGAACTCTCCGATCCGGCGATTCCCAAGACTCTGCTATCATCGTCATCGATGACGGTCGAGTTCAAAGAGTTCGGATTTAGGCCGGAAATTCAGGAATCGCTCGCCACCGCTGGTTATTCGACGGCGACCCCCATCCAAGAACGCGCGATCCCCCTGTTAATTCGCGGGACCGATCTGATCGGTATCGCCGCAACCGGTACGGGCAAGACACTCGCGTTTCTTTTGCCGATGTTTCAGCGAATGACGCCCGGCGATCGGGACCCCCAAGCCGTCGTGATCTGTCCCACCCGTGAACTGGCGATTCAGGTCGCCGGCGAAGCGGAGCGCTTCGGCGCGAAACTTGGTGTGCGAACGGTGCTGACCTACGGAGGCACTTCGACCGGGGACCAGAAGCGTTCGCTCGACGCGGGGTGCGATCTGGTCGTCGCCACGCCCGGAAGACTGCTCGACTTCGTCAACTCGGCCTGGCTCTCGCTGCGTCGTGTCCGGTGGGTCGTCCTGGATGAAGCCGATCGGATGCTCGACATGGGCTTCATCAATGATGTCGATGCGATCCTCCGCCGCACGCCGATGAGTCGGCAGACGATGCTCTTTTCAGCGACGTTCCCCGAAGAAATAGCGAAACTCTCGGAACGCTACATGCTCCATCCGGAGCGCGTCGAGATGCACACCGGGACACGCGTGACCAGCAACGTGAACCATGCGATGTACCCGGTGACTGCGGATCAAAAGCTCGACCTGCTGATCGAGGTGATCAAGCGGGAGCGTCCGGCCAAGGGTCTGATCTTCACCGCGACTCGCGAGGCGACTTCTGAACTGGCGCTGGCGCTCCGACGACAGCGGTGGGAGGTCGTCTCGCTATCGAGTTTGTTGTCCCAGGCCAACCGCGAGCGGGCCTTGGACGCCTACCGGCGGGGAGAGTTTCGATTCCTCGTTGCCACGGACGTCGCGGCCAGAGGCCTGGACATCACCGACATCGACCTCGTCGTCAACTACGATGTCCCAATGCAGCCTGAAGACTACGTGCATCGCATCGGCCGAACCGGTCGCATGGACCGATCGGGCCGCGCGATCACTTTGGTCTCCGAGCGTGACGAGGCGCGCGTCGGGGAGATCGAACGCGTGCTCGGAGCGCCCATCGAACGGGTCGAACTCGCGGGGTTCAACTACGCTCCGAGGAAGGCACTGGATAGGAGTGGGCGTGGTCGAGGTCGAGCAGGTGGAAGCTCGGGCGGGGCCGGCGCATCCGGCTCACGGCGCCCTTCGAACAAGGGAATGGGCGGGCGGCGACGAAGTGGGGGCGCTTCGCGGCCGAGTTCCTGACCGTCCCGCGCCAACTGCGAGCACACGGTGGCAGGCTTCAGGTGGGATTCGTTCGTATCATCGCCGGTAGCTTGCGCGGACGTCGCATTCCCGTTCTCGAACGCCCCGGACTGCGCCCAACCGCCGACCGGGTGCGCGAAGCTCTATTCAGTATTCTTGCGGCTCGGATCGAAAACGCCTCGGTCCTCGATGCCTACAGCGGGTCGGGAGCTCTCGGTCTAGAGGCCTTGAGTCGCGGGGCGCGAAGCGTCACGTTTCTCGAGGCGGATTCCGAGGCCGCCCGGGGGATCCTGGACGTTGCAAAACGGTTTGGCGTCCAGGCAGCGACTACCGTCATTACCGGCCCTGTCGTCCCCACGCTGGCCTGCCGCGTCGGCAAGGACGTGGTTTTTGACCTGATACTCGCCGACCCGCCGTACGGTGGGACCGAGACAGGGGCGTTCCTCCGCTGCGCGTCCAACCATCTGGAACGGGGAGGTCTGCTGGTCCTCGAACGAGATCTGCGGGACGATCCGGCGTCCGTCCTGCCTCCCGGGCTTGAGCGGACGCGTACGGTCCGCTACGGCAGGACCTGCCTCGACTTTTTCACCCAACGAGCCGAACTGGCGCTTCTTGGCGACGCCGGAGATTGAAATCCGGCGCGCTCGACTTATATTTGCCGGCGCCGCAGTCCGCACGGGGAACAAGCCATCGAGATTCCTTGACTTCGTCGGCTCCCTCGCGGAAGATGAGCCACGCTCGTTTGCGGGAACCTCAAGGAGAGGCGGATGCAGAATCCCGGATGGAAACAGGCGATCTTGGGGCTGAGCATCGTGGGCGCCGCGCTCGCGGTGGGGGTCGCGGCCGACGCGGCGACGCGTCCGCCTCGAAACCTCAAGAAGGTCGGGGATCACTGGACTCCGTGGGATCCGCCCGCCGCCGGTCCTGAGAGCTACCTGATTCAGAAAGGCGATACCCTCTGGGATCTCGCCGGAAAGTGGCTAGGAAATCCCTATTTGTGGCCACAAATCTGGGACGAGAATCGTTATGTCCTGGATAGTCACTGGATTTACCCGGGGGACCCGCTCAAGGTCCCGGGTAAACCAACGGTCGTCCCAACGGAAGGCGAATTGCCGGTCGGTGACAACACGGCGCCGGGGGACTCCTCGTCCGCGTTGGCGGGTCGAGTCGACGGGCGTCCGGCAGCGGTCGAACCCGAGCCCCTGTTCCCCGTCGCCAATGACGCTGATCTTTACTGCTCCGGCTACGTGGACCAGAACTACCAGCCAAGCCCGCTCAAGATCCTGCGCGGCGAAGTTGAACGAAGCAGCCTGGCAGAGGGCGACATCCTTTACCTCGACCACGGGAGTGATGGCGGCGTCAGGTCCGGAGACGTCTTCTCGATCCTCCGGCGATCGGTACCGGTGATGCATCCGGTCTCCAACGAGTCGCTGGGATCACTGATCCGCCGCATGGGTCGCATCCGAGTGTTGATCGCCCATGATGCGATCTCGACGGCGATCGTCGAAATGTCGTGCGAGGACCTGCATGTCGGGGATGAACTCGTCCCGTGGGTCGAAATTCCGTCTCCGGTCCTCAACGGTCTTCCGGCGTTCAATCGTTACGATCCGACACCGTCGGGCGGGCCGACGGGTTGGGTGATCGCGATCCAGGACCAGATCACTGCAGCCGGCAGCGGCCACTTGATCCAGACCGACCTGGGCGAATCAAGCGGAGTCCAGCCCGGCTCGGTAATCACGCTGTTCAACGAGCCTGGCGGGAAAATTTCGCGGATCAATCTGGGACAGGCGGTTGTCCTGACCGTCGAGCCGACGACCTCCACCGCGAAGATCGTGCTCTCGGTGCGGGAGAGTGGCCCGGGTGACCGAGTCGAGGCGACGCGATGAGTTTCACCGCCGCGGTATTCGGTTTTTTGAATTCAAGGCGTTGATCTAGGCGGTCCGCCGGTTCCGGCTCCAAGCGATAAGTCGCTGTAGCGCCGGAGGTTCGCTCTTTCCGCCCCATGGAATCAACTCGGCATAGGTCTTGCTACAAAACTGGTGGTGATGTTACGTCCCGTCCGTTCGTCTCCTGGGGACTCAATTAGGAAGACGGGCGTGGGGCGCCAGCGAAATTTCGGGCGGCGATAGAAACCGCGCCCACTCGCGGCTGATCCGCGGGGTCATGGAGAGAGGGGACCTGTAATGAAGCTTGCAATGTGGGTGGTTGGGGCGGTCTCGGCGGTGGCGCTCAGCGTCGCCCCGGCGGTCGCGGAGATGCATGAGGAGGGCGACAAGAAGTTCAGCCTTCACGGTGAGTTGCGAACACGTTGGGACTACACGGAGAACTACTCCGACCAAGACGACGACACGGACGACTCGGGCTCGTTCTTCCCGTATCGCGCGCGGCTGGCGGCGGCGGGCCAGTTTTCGGATAACGTGAGCGCTTACATCGAGGTGCAGAGCTTCGGTACGTTCGGCGATCGGAACAGCCCGCTTCGCTTCGGGGCCGATCCCACGTCGCCGAGTTCTTCGTCTGAGTGGGCCACGAGAAACGAGGCCAACACGGATATGTACCAGGCCTACCTCGACCTCAAAGAGATCGGGGAGTCGACTTGGAGCCTGCGCATGGGCCGGGCCGAACACACCTTCGCCAACGAGTTGTTGCTCGGGGATGCCGACTTCTACAACGGACAATCCTTCGACGGCATCCGCGGCATGATGCGCGGCGAAAAACTGGACCTCGACCTGTTCTACTACATGGTCCAAGAAGACGACACGCTGGCCCCGGAAGGGACCGAGGAAGATCAGACTCTGGCGGGCGTGACGCTCGAATTCGGGATCGGGGAGAACGGCCAATCGATTCGCCCGTACCTGCTGCAGCGGCACACCGAAGTTCCAACGTTTGCGAATGACACCCTGTACACGCTCGGTGCCCAGTGGGGTCGCATGATCGCCAGCGATGACGAGATTGGCGACAATCCCTTCGATTGGAGCCTCGAAGCGGCGATTCAGTCGGGTGACGTGGGTGGCACCCCTGACGGCAGCCACGGTGGTTCGGTGATCGAGGGCTGGTTCGGTTACAACTGGGGCCACGATGACGTGCGGCAT
>JANNRU010000059.1:0-7132 GCA_031401755.1 Acidobacteriota bacterium
CCTGGCGGGGGTCCCTCCGTTCCTCCCCGGGGCGGCCCCCCCCCCCCCGGGGGGGGGCCCCCCCCGCCCCCCCCCCGACAGGAGTCCATTGTGATGAACCTTCAAAAAGCCGCGCTGGTATGCGCCGTCGCCGCGGTGGCGTTACTGCCCGCCGAGGCGCAAGACCTCTCCAAGCGCGCCCGTCGAGGATTCGTCGATGGCTCCGCATTCGCCTCACTGGGCGGCGAGGGGGCCGGTACCGTCGAGGTCGCGCTTGACGGAATGCTGCTCCAGACGTTGATGAACGTCGATCCGGAACTCAAGAAACTCGCCGGCGGCCTCGAGTCAATTCGCGCGGTGATCCTCGATCTGAGCGAGGAAGGGAACGACTCGTTGAAAGTCAAGGCACGCGATCTGGTGCTCCGAACGGAAAAGCAACTACTCGGTCAAGGATGGTCGCGCATCGCCAAGATCCGCGACGACGGTTCGGACATCTCCGTCCTCGTGCTCAGCGGCGAGACGACGATCGGCGGGCTCGTCGTCCTGGGGGCCGGCGACGACGGCGAGGTGATCTTCGCCAACATCGCGGGCGAAATTGACTTGGCGGCGATCTCCAAGCTCGGTGAGACCTTCGAGATTCCGGGGCTCGACCAATTGGACGAGGACGGTGACTGATGCGCTCGCTTCGATGGCTCACGCTCGCGTTGGGACTGGCGACCTGTGTGTCTTGCATCGTTTTCAATGGTCCGGGGGACCTACGCCGCGACCTGACCCGTTCGACGGGGGTCGAGCTCGATCGTGAGATGGGCGTCACGCTCGGACGCTTCGGTCTGGGAGTGGTTCGCCTCGTGACGGAAGACGAGGATCTGCCCCTCGAAGGCGTGCACAAAATCGAGGTCGGGGTCTACGACATCGTCCGCGCGCCCGAGGAGCAAAAGACGCTGAACTTCGAGCTACCGGGGTATCAGAAGATCGCCCGCGCACACGATGGCGAAGACGATGTGTGGGTGCTCGTCCGACTCGATCGCGACCGGATCCAGCGCCTGGTGCTGATCGTCGCCGGACCGGACGAGTGGGTCTTGGTGCGCATCCGCGGCGATCTCGATCGCGTCGTTGAGCAAGTGATGGAGCTGGCGTTGGCACGAGCGGAGCACGAGGAATTGATTGAGCCGACGCTCGCCGATTACCGCTCCCACGGTGGCCGCGAGGTTGTGGGGTGCGGGTCCGAGCCGGGCGAATTGACTCGATCTGCGACGTCCACCGGTCGAGAGCCTGTCCAGATCAAGATGTAGCGGCTTGTGCGGACCCGTCGTGACCATGGACGCGTCGCCACGGACTGAAGGCCTGGACCGCGAGTTGACATCTCCCATGGATTAACGGACGCTAGCGACCCAACGGAGGGGCGCATGATCGAGATCCGTGAGCTCAGCAAGCGCTTCGGCGACCTGCAGGCGGTCGATCGGATCTCGTTCGAGGTGCGCCCCGGCGAGATCTACGGCCTGCTCGGGCCTAACGGCGCCGGCAAGACGACGACGATCTCGATGTTGACCGGACTGCTGCAGCCGGACGAGGGACGAGTTCTCTTTCAGGGTGTCGACTTCGCCTCCGACCCGCTGGGAATCAAGTCCAAGCTCGGGGTCGTGCCGCAGGAGATCGCGCTGTACGACGAGCTCACGGCGAAAGAGAATCTGCGTTTCTGGGGCTCGCTCTACGGGCTGAGCGGCAGCATCCTGAAAACCGCGGTCGACGAAGCGTTGGATCAAGTCGGTCTGACCGCCCGAGCCGACGGTCGCGTCAAGACCTTTTCGGGCGGGATGAAGCGCCGCCTCAACTTGAGCCTGGGCTTGGTCCACAAGCCGCTCGTGGTGCTGATGGACGAGCCGACGGTGGGCATCGACCCGCAGGCCCGGCTGAACATCCTCGAAGTGGTGCGGAACATCGCGCGCTCCGGAACGACGGTGCTCTACACGACGCACTACATGGAGGAGGCCGAGGGTCTGTGCGACCGCATCGGCATCATGGACCACGGAAAGCTCCTGGCCGAGGGCACGCTCGACGAGCTGAAAAAAATGATCGGTGCCAACGAGGTCGTGACCGTTCGCGGAAATTTCAGCGCGACGGACGCGCGCGCGCGTGTCGAGCATCTGGAAGCAGTGCGCGTGATCGATGCCGAGGATGGGCGGCTGATGCTGGCCACCGCCGGTGACGGCTCGGGCGTCGTACGGCTGCTTTCCGAGATCCTCGGAAGCGATTTGGAAATCCAGGGCATCTCGATCCAACCGCCTAGCCTCAACGGTCTGTTCCTCAAGCTGACCGGCCGCGAGTTGCGCGACTGATGGGCGTCTTGGGCAGTATGGTTCGGAAGGATCTGCTGCGCCGGCTCCGCGCGCCGCTGGCGCTCGTCGTTCTTCTTGCGTTTCCGGTGGTCTTCTCGCTGTTGCTCGCGGTCAGCTTCGGTGGCGGCGGTAGCCCCGCGCGAGTGCAGTTGATCGTCGAAAATCTGGACGAAGGATTCCTTTCGGAGCTGTTGGTCAATGCTCTGCGCGACGAGCGGATGGCCGAGCACGTCGACGTGCAGTCGGTCGGACAAGAGGGTCTCGAGCGCATCCACGCCGGCAAGGCCTCGGCACTGCTGCGCATCCCCGTTGGTTTCACGACGAATCTGCTCGAGGGCCAGCCAATCACGCTCGAGCTGATCCGCAATCCGGCGCAAGGCATCTATCCGGAGATCGCCGAGCAGATCGCGACGGTAATCACCGACCTGCTGTCCAGCGCCTCGTTCGTTCTACGCGAGCCGCTCGACCGACTCTCGACGATGACCGAGGGCGACACGAAAGCGAGTGCGACGAGCGTGGCCCTGCTCGCCACCCAGGTCTACGAGGTGCTCGACCGCGCGTCGGGATTGCTGTTGCCGCCGGCGATCACGCTGGAAACGATCCAACTCGGCGGCGAGGAAGGCGACCCGGATTCCGCGACCGGCTCGGGGATGCCGAACTGGATCGCGATCTTTCTGTTGGTGCTCCCCGGGATTTCGGTCTGGGCGTTGTTCATGATCGGCGACCTCGGGATGCGCGACATTCTCGAGGAGTCGCAGCGCGGAACCCTGCGGCGGCAGATTTGCGGACCTCTGACACCGACGCGCCTCGTGATCGGCAAGGCCTGCGCCACGGCGACGCTGGCCTTGCTCGGGCTCGTCGTGCTGTCGGTGCTGGGCGGGATCGCCTCCGGAGGCGCAATCGACTTTCCGGCGTTCGTCGTCCTGTCGCTGGCGTTGATCGTGGCCGTGACCGGCTTCGCCTCCGTGATCTCGGGCCTGGCCGCAAGTCAGCGGCAGGGCGGCACGCTGGGGTCGGTCTTGATGTTGATCTTCGGCTTCACCGGGGGGTCTTTTATCCCACTGAACGGCTTGCCGCCGTTCATGCGGCAACTGGCTCCGTTCTCGCCGTTCTACTGGGGGACCAAGGGTTATGCCGATCTGATTTCCGAAAGCGCCGGGATCGCAGAGATCTTGCCAAACGCGGTGGTTCTCATCGTGCTGGGGGGCCTCTCGCTCGCGATCGGCTCGTTGCTGCTGACTCGCCGCGTCGCACGGGGCGGGCTGGCATGAGCCAGATCTGGAAATTGGCGCTCAACGATCTGCGCCTCACGCTCCGCGACCGGCCGGCGTTCATCTGGATGCTAGCGATGCCACTGGCGATGATGTGGCTCTTCGGGAGCATGGGCGAAGGCGGAACGCGCAAGTCGAAAATCTCAATCCGTGTGGCCAACCATGACAGCGGCTGGCTCGCTGCCGCTCTCGTCGACGAGTTGCGTGACACGACGGTTGAGCTCGACGTGTCGCCGTCGGGCTCCGCCACGTCGTCGGCAGACAGCGCGCCCGTGAGGACCCTGGTGATCCCCGCTGGTTTCACCCAGGGCGTCCTCGCCGGCCAGCAACAGATCCTGCGTCTTGAGAAAGGCAAGGACAGTAACGAGGAGTTCAGCCTTGCGGCGCAGGTTCACATCATCCGTAGCATCGTGCGGAGCTTGGCCCGTCTGGTCGAGCTCGGTGACCTCCACGCCAAGGACGCGGAGTCCCTGCGCGCCCGTTTCAACGAGTTGGGTGAACGGGCGCCGCTGGTCACGCTCGCGGTGAGCGATGCGGGCCAAGGGCGTCGTGTGCCCTCCGGCCGAGCGCAGAGTGTTCCGGGGATCATGACCTTTATCGTGATGATGATGACGCTGATTTACGGCGCCGTGTTTTTGGCGGCAGAGAAAGAGACCGGCATGCTGCGTCGTCAGACGATCCTGCCGATCAGCCGCGGCCAACTGTTCCTGGGCAAGCTCGGGGGCCGCCTACTGCTGGCCGGGATCCAGATCGCGTTGCTCGTGATCGTCGGGAGATTCGTCTTCGGTGTGTCGTGGGGACGGTCACCCGCCGCGCTCGTAGTCCTGGTCGTTTGTTACACGGTCGCCGTGGCCAGCCTATCCACACTGCTCGGCTCGCTCGCTCGCACGGTGGCCCAAGCCTCGTCGGTGGGCTGGCTCCTCGGCATGGCGCTGGCCGCGCTCGGTGGCTGTTGGTGGCCGTCGGAGATCATGCCCCGCTGGCTGCGGACGGCGGCCCACGCACTGCCCACGGCCTGGGCCATGGACGGGTTTCACAGTCTCATCTCGTTCGGACACGGATTGCCCGAGATCCTGACGCCCGCCCTCGTGTTGCTTGGATTTGGAGTCGTGTTCAGTTTGCTCGGAGCGCGGTTCTTGCGCGTCGAGGGTTGACTCGGAGCGGAGCGCGGTCAACGCGGAGAGTGCGCAATCACTCGGTTCAAAGCCGCTCGCAGGTCGTCCTCACCCCGCCGCAACGCCACGCCGAAGTATTCGGCGGACAACGCTTCAGCGATGCGTCGCATCGGGATGCCGCTCTGGGCTTCGAGCCGCTGCTGGTCGCTCGCATCGACGACGAACGCATCGATCCGCCGCTGATCGAGCATTTGCGGCCAGGTCAGCCCGTCCGCTGACCTCCCGACCAAGATCGCCGACGGCCAACGCGCCCGTGCCGCGGGATAGGCCGTCGTCACCTCGTCCGCGCCGATTCGGGCCTCGCTCAGCTCTTCCAACGAATCGGGAGCGGCATCGTCGTTTCGAACGAGCGCGACGATTTGGGTTTCGTCGTAGGGCCGACTGAACGCGACACGGCCTTGTCGCTCCGGGGTGATGCCAATCGTCGACACCGCGACGTCGATCTCGCCTTTTTCGATCGCAGGCAGCAATTCGGCGAACGGCCGTTCGACCCAGGTCACGCGCCAGCCCAGCTCGCGAGCTGCCTCTTCGACGAGATCGACCTCGGTCCCCACTGCCGTTCCGTCGGGGCCCCAAGACGAAAATGGCGGATGCCGCATGTTCGAAGCCGCCACGAGCGTTCGACTCACGCTGCCCATCGGGCCCGGCGAACAGGCCGCAAAGACGAGCAGGAACAGAGCAAGGACCGATCGTGTCATCCGTGGCTCCCCCACCGAACCGCGCGTCCCGAGGGCGTTCCGTCGTCATCATGACGGAAGCGGATGAGATCAGCGAGTCGCAGCCCAACTCGGCTAAGGGCGGAGATCGAGTTGGTGTACCATTCCGCGCGCCGTTGCGGGGGGCGACCGGTTCGTATCCAACCACCGTGTTCGCTTTGCATCGACGAAGGCCCGGAGTCAGGTGAGATCCTCCCTCGCAACCTATTCCGGAGTTCGCCCCGCCGAACTCGAGCGCGTCCTGCTCATGCTCGCCTTTTCCGTGCTGGCGGTCGGCGGCATCGTGATCACCGGCCAGCTCCTGGGCCGCTCGTTGTTCCTGAGCAGCGTTCCCGCAGAATCGATCCCGCTGCGGTTCATCGTGCCGCCGCTCGTCCTCGTCGGTACGATCGCGCTCTACACGCGACTCTCGCACCACATCCGAAAATCGCGACTGATCCTGCTGACCCTCGCCGCGATGCTCTGCGGGGTTCTCTGCGCGCGCTGGATGCTCGGAACCGCTGCGCGCGAGACCCTCGGCTTCCTGCTCGGACTGTTCACGTTCTTCGAGGTCGCCGCCGGCTTGACGATGATCTTATTCTGGACGCTGGCCAGCGATATCTTCACCTCGCGCGAGGCCAAACGGTTGTTTCCGTTGATCTCCGGGGGCAGCGCGCTCTCCAACGTCGCCTTCGGTGTGTTTTTGGTGCGCGGCGCGACCACCATGCAACCGGAGAACCTGACCTGGATCATCGCCGTGAGCGTGGCCTTGTCGATCCTGATCGTGATCCGACTGATGACGCGTTACCGTCTCGCGACCGAGCACCGAGTCGGGTTCGCCGAACCGGCGCCGATTGCCGGATGGGCGCAGGGTGTCCGCGAAGTCTTCGGGTCACCGCTGATGCGCGTCGTCGCCGCGATCGTCATCGTGGTCGCCCTGGTCGGTAACCTAGCGGATTACCAGCTCGACCTGGCCCTGAAATCGAACTACGCCGGCGATACCCAGGCGATGGTCCGGTTGTTGGCACTGGTTCGATTGGGAGCCGGGATCCTCGCCGTCATCCTGCAGTTCTTCGTCGCCTCCTGGCTGATGGGGCGTTTCGGTATCCTGCCCGTCTTGCTCATGCTGCCGCTGGCGGTTGCCTTCGGCTCGACGGCGATCGTGCTGACCGGCGGCGCGCTGTGGGCGGTCACGATCCCGCGCGCCGCCGATTTCTCGCTGAAATACACGGTCCACGACTCCGCCTTCAACCTGCTCTACATGCCGCTGCCGGCCGCGCTGCGCTCGCGGGCCAAAGCGGTCGTGGACGGCATGATCAAGCCGCTGTTGGTCTGTGGACTCGGCTTGACGTTCCTGGCGATCGCTCGACTCGACGGGGCCGATCTGGTGCTCTGGTCGTGGCCGATCCTGGCCCTGGTCGCGCTGTGGATCTGGCTGCTCGCACGCGGAGCCCGCGAGTACGTCCGGGCCCTGGCTCGCAGCCTGCTGATGCGGCGTCTGGATCTTGGGTGCGCCGTGCTCGACCTCTCAGACGAGACCAGCACCAAGGTCCTCGTCGCGGCACTCGAGCAGACCGACAGCCTGCGCATTCTCCACACGATCTCGCTGTTGCGTGAGTCGTCCGAGCGCGACTGGTCCGAGCGCATGGTGCCGCTCACCGAATCCGTCGCTCCCG
>JANNRU010000060.1:0-4403 GCA_031401755.1 Acidobacteriota bacterium
GCCGCCGTCGCTCGTGCTGCGCAGAGTCGACCCGTAGTCTGTGTCTCGGCGGAAAACGCTGACACCGAGCAGGTATGGACGATTGAGGAACCATGGCTCCTGGAACGAGATCTGGTAGCGGTCTGACGTGCCACCGAGTTGCAAAGCGGTCGAAAGGACCTGACCGCGGCCAAGGAAATTACGCGTCGAGTAGACGCCGTTGAAAAACGCGCCGTCGAGTTCGCTGTACCCCCCACCGACCTGGATCTCGTTTCGACCCTGCTCTTCTCCGGCGAACGTGATCCGGACACGGTCCTTGTCCTCGATCGGCTCGATCACCGGCTCGCCTCGAACCTGAAAGTAGCCGAGCTGGTTGATCTTGAGCCTGGAGCGATCGAGCATCGTACGGCTGAACAGCTCGCCTTCGCGTGAAATCAACTCTCGTCGTAACACGGCGTCGCGGGTCATGGAGTTTCCGTTGAACTCGATCCGCCCGATGCGGAAGGGACGATCCTCGTCGATCGAGATCGAAAGGTCGGCGATCAACTCGTCGGGGCGCCGATCAACCTGGCGAAGCACCTTCGCATAGAGGTGGCCCGTATCTTCATAGAGCCGGGTTATCCGTTCGATCCCCGACTCGACAGCCGCGTCATTGAAGACGGCCCCGTCGGCCAGCGGCATGCGTGAGCGGAGGAGCGCCTGGTCGAACTTCTCATTGCCGGTGAATCGGATCTCTCCCAACCGGTATTCCGGTCCCTCGACGATCGGCGCGGTCAGTCGCACCCATCGCGCCGGGGCCTTCGGGAGCTCCTTCGGCTTCTTGGCCTTTTTCTTTTTCTTCGTGGCGCCCAGAGTTTCATCGGCCGCCGGTGCCGCAGTGTCGTCGAGGCCATGCAATGGCGCCGCTTTCAGTTCCGCAAGCTCCCGCTCCTTCTCCTCATTCCGCTTGACGACCTCGACTACCGGAGGCCGAATTTGGACGTCGAGGTGCCCTCGGCTGAGATAGAGATCGCGCACCTGCCCTGAATCCTGATCCCATTTGAGCGGATGGTAGAGGGTCTTGCTCGACCAAGGCCACCACCAGCGCCGTTCCTGGGTCAACTCGAGCTGCTTTTTCAGCCTGCGATCAGAGAAAATCGTGTTGCCTGTGAACTCGATCTTCCGGATCTTTGTCTTCCCACCTGGGATCACGCGGACCGAAACCGAGCGGGTTGATTCGGTGATCCGCTCGATCTTGGCTTCCACCGTGGAATCGAGAAATCCCTTCTGTGCGCAAAGATCGCGAATCGCCGCCTCGACCTCGGTGATCGCTCCCATGTCGAGCGGCTTTCCGAGATCCAATCGAATCCCCTTCTCGCGCAGACGATCCTCGATCTGGGTGCGGGTGACGATCCGGTTTTCCTCGAAAGTGACCGACGAGAGCACCGGTCTCTCCCGGAGCCTGACCACGAGCACCATGCCGCCCCCGGGACCCGTCTCGGCGTCGATCGACAAGTCCTCAAAAAGATGCAGATTCCAAAGCTCCCGAAATCGTTTACGAACCTGCGCTGGGTCATAGGGGTCCCCGACGCCGACGCCGAGCTGGTGTAACAGCGCCTCGCGGGACATCCGGAATAGGCCCTGGATCTCGATTGCCTCGATCGCTGGCCGCTCTGCCCGTGCGGGGGATAGAGCGGCCAGCGCGAGGCCGAGGATGAGCGAGGCCACGAGACGTGGTCGGGGGGGAGGGCTGTGCACGGTGCCTGAATCGCTCCGCGTCGATCGCTGGACGGACAACCCGCAACGCGCCGTCGGCGGCGCGGGCGGCGCGATCGCCGGCGATTCTACCCTGGATGGAACGACGCTGCTTGTCGCGCCCGGCCTAGGGGGATGCGGCCGGGATCGCGGTGCGAAAGGCGATGTGGCCGTCTTCGATGTAGACCTCGACCTGGCCTTTTTCGAGCTTGCCGGTAATCAGCACCTCGGACAGCGCGTCTTCGATGTGGCGCTGGATCGCCCGACGCAACGGTCGGGCACCGTAGGAGCGGTCCTGGCAGGTCGTCCGCACTAACCAGTCACAGGCGTCGTCGGAGACTCGCAACTCGATCCGCTGTTCGGCCAGACTCCGGTTGAGGCGCTCGATCATGATTCGGGCGATCTCCCGGAGTTGCTCTTCGGTCAGAGCATCGAAAACCACGATTTCGTCGATGCGGTTGATGAACTCCGGACTCAGGGTGCGCTTAACCTCACTCATGACCAGGTCGCGGCGGTCGCGAAAAGCCTGCTCCTGGCCCTGCTGGCGGAATCCCAGTTTTGAGCCGGTTCGAGCCACGTGATGCGAACCGATGTTCGACGTCATGACGACGATCGTGTTCTTGAAGTCGACCGCGGTCCCGTAGGCATCGGTGATCACACCGTCATCGAGCACTTGCAGCAAGATGTTCAGGATATCGGGGTGCGCCTTTTCGATCTCGTCCAACAAGATCACGCTGTACGGCCGACGCTTGATCTGCTCGGTCAGCTGACCGCCTTCTTCATGGCCGACGTATCCGGGGGGCGAACCGATCATTTTAGCGATGGCGTGTTTCTCCATGTACTCGGACATGTCGAAACGCACGAGCGCCCGCTCTGTATCAAACAGAAATTCCGCCAGGCTTCGGGCCACTTCCGTCTTGCCGACTCCCGTAGGACCGAGAAAGACGAACGAACCGATGGGACGATTCGGATTTTTCAAGCCCGCGCGAGAACGCCGGATCGCACGCGAAAGAGCGGAGATCGCCTCATCCTGACCGACGATTCGCCGGTGCAGGTAGCCCTCCATTTTCAGCAGCTTGTCAGCCTCCTCGGCGGCGACTGACTGGATCGGAATCCCGGTCCAGCGCGAGATCACCTCTTCGACGTCGCTGCGGGACACATCGAGTATTGTGTTGCACTCGCGCTCGAAAGCGGTCTTCAACTCTTCGTGGGTACGACGCAACTGAACCTCGGAGTCGTGATAGGCGACCGCTTCGTCGAAGTCCTTTCGCGCAAGGGCATTTTTCATCCCGTCGATGGCCCGCTTCAGCTGACGCTCGTTGCGTTTGATTTCGGCGTAGGAGGTCGTCTTGGCGAGCTTCACGCGGGCTCCGGCTTCGTCCAACACATCGATCGCCTTGTCCGGCAGGAATCGGTCCGTGATGTAGCGATTCGACTGGTAGACCGCCGCACGGATCGCATCTTCCTCGAAACGCACGCCGTGGAACCGCTCGTAGCGCTCCTTGACACCACTGAGAATCGCGAAAGTCTCTTCCTCGGACGGCGGCCGGATGAATATCGGCTGGAACCGTCGGACCAATGCTCGATCGCGTTCGATGTAACGGTGATAATCGCGCGGCGTCGTCGCACCGACGCACTGGACTTCGCCGCGAGAAAGCGTGGGTTTCAAGATATTGGCCGCGTCCAGAGAGCCTTCGGCTGATCCGGCTCCGATCAGGGAGTGGATCTCGTCGATGAAAATGATCACGTCCTCCGACGTGGTGAGTTCGGTGATGATTCCCTTGAGCCGCTCTTCGAACTGACCGCGGTACTTCGTACCGGCGACGACCAGCGAGAGGTCGAGGGCCAGGATCCGTTTGTTCTGCAGCGACGGCGGCACTTCGCCATCGAGAATCATCATCGCCAAACCTTCGACGATCGCGGTCTTTCCTACGCCGGGCTCCCCCAGGAGAACCGGGTTGTTCTTTCTTCTACGCGAAAGTACTTGAATTACTCGTTCCAACTCTGTTTCGCGCCCGATCAGCGGATCGAAGATCCTCCGCTCCGCCATCTCCGACAGGTCCCGCGAAAACTCGGTCAGGAAGGGTGTCTCTTTCTTCTTCTTCGGCAGCGCTCGGCGCTTGTAGAGGTTGACTGCGTCCTCGCGGACGGCAAACAGGCGCATGCCCCGCTCGCTGAGCATCCGGCCGGCGAGAGAATCTTCTAGGCGCAACAGGCCGAGTAGGATGTGCTCGGTGCCGATCTGTTGCTGCATCAGGCGCTCGGCCTCCTCCTCGGCGTACTGGAGCGCTTTCATGCTTTCCTCGCCGTAGGGAATCTCGACCGACGTGGAGAGCTTTTCGCGAACCGGACCGCTTCGCTCCAGATCGGCCTGGAGCATGTCCATCGACACGTTGGCCCGGGCAAACAACTCTCGCGTGACCTCTTCGCCCTCCTTGAGCAGCCCCAGCAAGAGGTGCTCGGTGTTGATGACCTTGCTTCCCTGCTGACTCGCCTCATAACGAGCCAAGAACAGGATGCGTTTGGCTTTTTCGGTGAACTTCGCAAACATCTGCTGGAAGCCCTCTGGAGCGTCGCCGTCTGCCGGCGACCGGCACCTATAGGATAGGTTCCGAGGTGGCCCCCTCGCCAAGTCCCTTGAAGTAACGATCGCGCTCGACCGGATCCAACTCTCGAAGACGCCCTGTTTC
>JANNRU010000061.1:0-2101 GCA_031401755.1 Acidobacteriota bacterium
GGACCGCGCGGTCGGCGCGCCTTCGTTCATCGCCAGCGCCGAGGGGGGCACGGAAATCGAAGAGGTCGCGGAGGCGCGGCCGGAGGCGATTCTCAAGATCCCCGTCGATCCGCGCGCGGGATATTCGCCGTGGATCGGCCGTCGGTTGGCCTTCGGACTCGGCCTCGAAGGGCCACTAGTCGCGAGCATGACTCGCCTTGCCGAGTCGCTCTACCGTACTTTCATCGAGACGGACGCCTCGCTCGTCGAGATCAATCCGCTCATTGTGACCTGCGATGGCGCGCTCTTGGCGCTCGACGCGAAGGTGACTTTTGACGACAACGGTCTCTACCGGCACCCGGAGCTCCGCGAGTTGCGTGATGTCGGGGAGGAGGATCCGCTCGAAGTCCGGGCGACCGAGCATGCCCTGAACTACATCAAGCTCGAAGGCAATGTCGGCTGCATGGTCAACGGCGCAGGTTTGGCCATGGCAACGATGGACATCATCAAGTACGAAGGTGGAGCACCGGCAAACTTCCTGGACGTCGGCGGTGGAGCCTCGGCCGAAATGGTGACCCAAGCGTTCCAGATCATTCTTGGCGATCCGTCCGTCCGCGCCGTGCTGATCAACATTTTCGGTGGGATCATGCGTTGCGATATCGTCGCTGAGGGCGTCGTCTCGGCGGCACGCTCGGTCGGCGTTGCCGTTCCGGTCGTCGTGCGCCTCGAAGGCACGAACGTTGAACGAGGACGCGAGGTGCTCCGGGAGTCGGGGCTGACCTTCCAGGTCGCCGACGGGATGCAGGATGCCGCGCGAAAAGTCGTGGCGGCGGCACGAGGAAACTGAAGATGGCGATTCTCGTGGACAGTTCGACTCGCTTGCTCGTTCAGGGAATCACCGGACGAGAAGGCACGTTTCACACTCGGCAATGTGTGGCCTAAGGTACGCGTGTCGTTGCCGGAGTCACGCCCGGAAAAGGAGGGGAGACTGTCGACGGCATCCCGGTCTTCGATACGGTCGACGCGGCGGTGCGTCAGACCGGAGCCAACGCCAGCGTGATCTTTGTTCCGCCGCCGTTCGCGGCCGACGCGATCCTGGAGGCGGCCTCGGCCGGTCTCCCGCTCGTTGTCTGCATCACCGAGGGCATCCCGGCGCTCGACATGGTCCGCGTGATGGCGTTCCTGTCGAATCGCGAGACCCGCCTGATCGGACCGAACTGTCCGGGCGTGATCACTCCCGGGGTGGCGAAGATCGGGATCATGCCGGGCTCGATTCACCTCCCGGGCCCGGTCGGCGTGATTTCGAGGTCCGGCACGCTGACCTACGAGGCCGTCGGGCAGCTATCGGCCCGAGAGATCGGCCAGTCCAGCTGCATCGGTATCGGCGGGGATCCGATCGTCGGAACAAACTTCATCGATCTGCTTCGGCTGTTTCAGGAGGACGGATCGACGGAAGCGATCGTGCTGATCGGTGAGATCGGCGGCACCGCGGAGGAGGAGGCCGCCGAGTTCATCTGGCACGAGGTTTCCAAGCCCGTCGTCTCCTTCATCGCGGGTCAAACCGCGCCGCCCGGTCGCCGGATGGGACATGCCGGAGCGATCATCGCGGGCGGAAAGGGCACGGCGATCGAAAAAATGACCGCACTTCGCGAGGCGGGAATCCACGTCGTGGAATCCCCGGCGCAGATCGGACAGACCGTGGCCCGCGTGCTCGGACGCTGACAACCCGTTCAACACGTACGGAAGGAAAAGGACCCAGCATGGAAAAGACTTTCGCGATCATCAAGCCAGACGCATTCGAACGGCATCGAGTGGGAGCGATTCTGGCCCGGATCGAGGCCGAGGGATTCGAGATCGTGGCGCTTCGCCAATTGCGACTGAGTGAACGCGAGGCCGAAGGCTTCTACGCGGTGCACCGAGAGCGCCCGTTCTTCCGAGATCTGGTGCGCTTCATGTGCTCGGGCCCCTGCGTGGCGATGATCCTCTCCGGACCCGGGGCGATAGCGCGTTGGCGCGAGCTGATGGGGGCGACCGACCCGGCCAAGGCCGCGCCCGGGACGATCCGGGGCGAGCACGGCACGGACATCGAGCGTAACGCGACCCACGGCTCGGATGCGCCCGA
>JANNRU010000062.1:0-1541 GCA_031401755.1 Acidobacteriota bacterium
GGCCGGCTGCACATGCTCGACTACGACAAGAAATTCCTGCTGAAATCCGCGGATAACTTAACCTTCGATGGTTCGTCGATCCGCGGATTCGCGCGACAAGCGGAGTCGGACCTGCGGTTGGCCGTCGACTGGCCGGCGTTCTATTGGCTTCCGACGGACATCTTCGGCCCGGGCAAGGTCTTCGTCTTCTGCGAAGTTCACGATCAGGACGGCTCACCCTACGTCGGCGACATGCGAGCCCTGCTCGCGAGCTACTGCGCCGAGTTGGCCAAGAAACAAACGGTCGCTCACGTTTCGAACGAGATCGAGGGGTTCCTGTTCAATGGACGCGACGCCGAACGTCGCTACCGCGAGTCGGGTGCCTTCGAGTTCATCTCGACCGGCGGCTACTACCACTCGTTACCGGGCGACCTGCTACGTCGATTCATCGATACCGCTGCCGAGGTCCAGCGCGCGCTAGGCTTCGGCAACGAGAAAGATCATCCCGAGGTCGCACCGTCGCAGTTCGAGATGAACTACTCCTACACCGAGGCGACGATCGCTGCCGACCAAGTCCAGCTGTACAAACTCGTCGCCCGGCAGGTCGCAGCGCAGATGGACTTGACAGCGTCGTTTCTCCCCAAACCGGTGGCCGGGGTCAACGGTAACGGGATGCACACCAACATGTCGCTGTCCAAGGCTGGTAAGAATCTCTTCCACGACAAGAGCGGGCAAGACGGGATGTCCGCGGGAGCGTGGGACTTCATCAATCGCATCCTCAACAACGCGAACGATCTGTGCCTGATTCTGAACTCGAGCGTGAACTCCTATCGCCGCCTCGACCCGCACTACGAGGCGCCGAACCAGATCAAGGTCTCCCCGAAGGACCGCGGTTCAATGATCAGGATTCCGATCGGTAACGACAAATCCGCGCGCGTCGAGATCCGATCGATCGCACCGGACGCGAACCCCTATCTTGCGATCTATTCGTTGCTGCGGACCGGTCTCGAAGGCCCTCTGGCCGAGGATGAAGGCGATGGCAAACGCACACGAACGAAATTCTTGCCGGATAACATCTACGACGCAATTCGGTCGTTCAAATCAAGCCGTTACGTCCAGGAGCTCCTCGGAGCCGACGTCCACACGAAGTTCGCCGAATTGAAAGCCGCAGCCGCCGACCGCTGCCCGAGAGCCCTCGGCTCCCGGGTCAAGCGCAGTGAGATCAACTTCCACCACGAGGTCACCAACCAGTACCTCTGGTCGCAGTTTTGAAACATGGGGACAGGCACCGAATGTCAAGAAGGTGCCTGTCCCATTCTCATTTCGAGCGATGTCGAGGGTGGGGGCGGAATGCGGCGCCGCTTGTCGCGGCGACGGGCCCCACGGTGGCCGCAAGCTTGTGGGTCGGCGATGTCCGGCGACTGTCCGCCGGCGGACAGTTTGACTTGGTGCTCGTCATCGCCGATCACATAGGCCCGGCCCTGCGCGCAGACCAGCCCGCTGGCCGCGCTCAGGTGCGGCTGGCCGTGCGGATGGGCCTGCGGGTCCAGCGACAGTGGACG
>JANNRU010000063.1:0-10018 GCA_031401755.1 Acidobacteriota bacterium
GCGCGCCCCGCGCGGTGTTCATCACCGGTCGCGCAGGGAACTTCGTGATGTGGCACCAGAAGGCCGCCCGGGGTCCGCGCGCCCCGGTGCTCTGGGACTACCACGTGATCTTGCTGGTCCAGGCGCCTTGCGAGGTCGTCGACCTCGACAAGCGCTCGCTCGCGCTGCTCCGCCGGACCGCGACCCAGGGGCCGATCTCGATGGAGTTTCGTGTCGAGGAGAACAAGGCCGAAGGCGCGGTTCGCATGGGTGATCAGCAGCACACGATCACCGTCGATCTCGGGGGTGCGCTCTTCGCCGACGGGCCGGGAGCCGACGAGTCGGTGGCCACGCTGCCGCTGGCCGAGGGCTTCACGTCGATGTTCCGCAATCTCGACATCCAGCGCGGAAAAGAGCGACTGATGGAGCTCAACGTGGCTGCGCTCGAAAGCGTCACTGTTCCGGCCGGGACCTTCGACGCCTGGCGAGTCGAGATCCGATCGACCGAAGGCGAGCCGGATCGGACCTCGATCTGGATCGCCAAGGACTCCCGGCGCATCCTGAAGTCCTCGGTGGCGCTGCCGCAGATGAACGGGGCGGTGGTGACGACCGAAGCCTTGCCCTGAGCGGCGCTCGATCTGCGCGGCGCTCCGTCGCCGGATCTCGGGGATTCTCAGCGCGATTGTTGCACCGGTGGGGTCTGGCGCCGATGATTAGTGCGATGCCCCCCCTCGGACAGCGGCTCCGGCAAGAGCGCGAAGCGCGCGGGATCTCTCTGCCTGAGATCGCGGCGGCGACCAAGATCGGACGCCACTATCTCGAAGCGATCGAGGAGGGGGAGTTCGATCGACTTCCGGGAGACGTCTTTAACCGTGGCTTCGTCAGCGCCTATGCCGCTCAGCTGGGCCTTGATGTCGACGCCGCGGTCGAAGAGTACCGGCGAGAGCGCAGCGAAGCGGACGGGCTCGACGACGGCGAGTCGACGAGCGTGGTGCCCGAAATGGCTCGCCTACTCGGCGCGGACCGAGAACGGGTCGAGCGAACCCGGATGTTGCACAGGGTGCTAGTGCTCGTCGGCATGGCCACGCTCGCTACCGGAGCGGCCACCGTGATCTGGCTCAGTTCGTCACGAGATCCGGTTTCGGCGTCCGCTGCGCGCGGGATCGAAGCGGTATCGGAGATCCCCGTGCGGCAGGAGGTCCAATCCAACGCCCCGCCGCCGGTCGCCGTCGACCGGTCGCGCGATCCGATTCCGGAACCCGCGACATCAAAGCCGCCGATCGAGACCGGGTCGGCGCTTTCGGTCACGCGCCACGGCGTCGGAACCGGCATGGAAGATCGCGAGCTCGTCGGCCAGAGCGATCGATTCACCGCCGGGCAGCGTGTCTGGTTCTGGAACCTGATCGAAGGTGGCGCTCGCGGGGACTCGATCGAGCATCTCTGGTTCCATGGCGGAACCACAGTCCATCGCATCACGCTGCCGGTGGGTGCCGCACGCTGGCGCACGCAGAGTCAGAAGACGATCCGGGACTGCGACGACAAGGAGTGGGCGGTCGAAGCTCGCGACACCGAAGGACGCGTGCTGGCGCGATCGACCTTTAGCTGCCGACCGTAGCGAGGGCTTTTTCTCGGAACGCCGAGCGGGCGACCGGCCGCGAGTGGTCGGATCCCTCGGCTCTCAACTACTCTGAGCGGGTGTCCGCCGCGCCATCGATTCGCGTTCTCGAGGTCAACGACGCTCCGATTCGTCCGGAACGTGATCTGGTCGTCTATTGGATGATCGCCGCACGACGAGCGCGCTGGAATTTCGCGCTCGAAGCCGCGGTTGAGCACGCGACGCGATTGGGTAAGCCGCTCGTCGTGCTCGAAGCGCTGCGCGTCGATTACAGATGGGCCAGCGATCGACACCATCGTTTCGTCCTCGACGGAATGGCCGACAACGCGCGGCGACTCGCGCGACTCGGAGTCCTCTACCACCCATACGTCGAACCGAGCGTCGGCGCCGGAAAGGGCCTGCTCGCCACGCTAGGACGCCATGCCGCGGTCGTGGTCACCGACGAGTTCCCGAGCTTCTTCATTTCACACATGCTCGAGTCGGCCGGCCGGCAGCTGGACTGCCGCCTGCAAGCGATCGACGGCAACGGCTTGCTCCCGCTGCGCGCGGCGACCCAGCTCTTTCCGACCGCCTACGCCTTCCGACGCTTCCTCCAGAGAACTCTGCCGGCTCACCTGGGAACAACGCCGATCGAGAATCCGCTGTCCGGAGCAAAACTGCCGCGACTCGAAACGCTCCCCGGAGGAATCTCCGAACGTTGGCCGGCCGCGGACGAGCGGCTCCTCTCCGGTGACCCCCGCGCGTTGGCCACACTACCCATCGATCACCGGGTCGTACCGGTCCCGACCCGGGGCGGCCCCGACGCCGCGGCTGCGACCTTGACCGATTTTCTCGACCAACGGCTCGATCGCTACACCGAGGATCGCAACGAACCGGAGAAGGACGGTTCGAGCCGACTCTCCTCGTACCTGCACTTCGGTCATCTGTCGGTCCACGAGATCTTCGATCGGGTCGCCGCGCGGGAAGCGTGGAGCCCGGAGCGCATCGCCAAGACGACCCACGGCCAGCGCGAGGGATTCTGGGGTATGAGCCGACCGGCGGAGGCGTTCCTCGACCAGTGCATCACGTGGCGTGAGGTCGGCTACAACTTCTGCCACCTGCGTCGCGACCATGACCAATTCGACTCGCTACCGGATTGGGCACGCGCGACACTCGGCCAGCATGCGGCGGACCCGCGCCAGCACACCTATTCGCTAGACGAGTTCGACGCGGCGACGACTCACGATCCGCTGTGGAACGCAGCTCAAGGCCAGCTCCGGCGCGAAGGCCGGATCCACAACTATCTGCGCATGCTCTGGGGCAAGAAGATCCTGGAATGGACGCGAACGCCGGACGAAGCGCTCGAGGTGATGATCGAGCTCAACAACCGGCATGCCGTCGACGGGCGAAATCCGAACTCCTACTCCGGCATCTTCTGGGTGCTCGGCCGCTACGATCGGCCCTGGGGACCAGAGCGCCCGATCTTCGGCAAGATCCGCTACATGACATCGGCCAACACGGCCAGGAAGTACCCGGTAAAGGGCTACATCGAGCGCTACTCGCCCGCGGCCGGCGGCGAGGCGTAGCCCCCAGCCGCAGATGCGTCCGATCGTTCGCCAGATCTTGATGCTCGCGCCCGCGCTCCTGGCGGCGCTGGCGATCTACGCGAACACGTTGGACGCGGACTTCGTCTACGACGATCGAGAGCAGATTGTCGCCAACCCCTGGGTTCGAAGCCTCGAACACCTCCCCCGCCTGTTGATCGAGCCCGTCTGGGGCTTTCGCACGACCGAGCCGACGAACTACTACCGCCCGATCCAGATGGTTCTCTACAACCTGCTCTGGGTCGCGACCGGCGGCAGTCCATCTGCGTTCCACCTCGCCAACGTCGTTTTGCACCTGCTCGTCATCGGTGTCGCCGGACTGTTGATCCACCGCGCCTCCGGTAACCGCTATGTCGCCGCCGCTGCAGCACTCGTCTTCGTCGCACACCCGATCAACACCGAAGTGGTCGCCTGGGTCGCTTGCGTTCCGGAGTTGACCTTCGCGATGTTCACACTCGCCGCGCTGTGGCTCCACGCGATCAGCGCAGTCTCCGAGCGGCCCTGGCGTGACCGGCGACGCTGGCTCGCCCTCGCCGCAGGCGTCGCCGCCCTGTTCTCGAAAGAAACCGGGGCGATGCTCGTCCCGCTCGTATTCGTGCTGGAGTGGTCGGTCGGACCGGCGAGCCGGCGCGGTGGATTCCGCGCGCCGGGTCGGTTCATTGCCGCCATCGCCGCCGCCCTGCCCTACGCCGCCGCGATTCCGATCTACGCTGCGGCGCGGATCGCGGCCGTCGGCAGTGTTGCGCCCTCCGCACGCGCGGACCTGACCGCACTCGACGCGCTGATCAACGCACCGATCTTGCTGCTGAGCTATGGGCGAACCCTGCTCGTACCGGTGCACCTGAATGCTTTTCACATTTTCGAACCGTCACGGTCGATCGCGGATCCGGCGTTCGTTTTTGCCGCGGTTCTGACGATCGCGCTCGCCGCGCTCGGCGCCGCCGTGATTCGACGTCGTCCCGATCTCGCGATCGGCCTCGGATTGCTCGTGTTTCCGTTGCTGCCGGTGCTCTACCTCCCGGCGCTCGGCTCGAACGTCTTCTCGGAGCGCTACGCATACCTTCCGAGCCTCGGCGCCGCCTGGCTCCTGGTCGCCGCCGTCGAGGCGATCGGCCGGCGATTAGGCGATTGGCGTTCCGGTCGCGTCGCCGTGACCACCGCGTGCCTGGTCGCGCTCCCGCTCGGCATCGCCGCCGCGCGGCGCAACCAGGTCTGGCAGAACGACGAGACGTTGACGCGCGCCACGTTGGCGCGCGAACCCCGAGCGACTTACATGTACCTCGTTCGTAGCGGATGGTTTGCGCGAAACGGGCAGACCGACGAAGCGCTGGCGACGCTCGAGCAAGGACTCCTCGCGGTGCCGGGCGACGTGCCCCTTACTGCGGAGTGGCTCAACCGCCGCCTGCAAGCGGGACGGATCTCGCCGGACGAGGCGATCGCCGGCTTCTCTCGACTCGACCTGAACATCCAGGGCATGTACGAACTGCAAGCGGTTCTCGGAGACGCCTACTTGCATGCCCGACGCTTCGACGAGGCGGAGGCCTGTTTCCGGCGCGCCATCGCGTCGAACCCGCACGATGGCCTGCTTTACAATCGCCTTGCCGTAGTCTTGGCCGAAACCGCACGGCTAAAAGAGGCCCGCGACGCGCTCGAGCAGGCGCTGCGTCTGGATCCGGGGCTCGCGGTCGCGCGACAAAACCTCGAGCGGCTGACAGCGGGAACCGCCGAGGCGCCGAAGTAGCGTCCTCGCGGGTCTCGTCGGCGTGGAAGGTGTGCGGACCGACCTCGACCCGGATCGAGGCTGAGGCCGGATGACGATTGAACGCTGCCGGAGTCTCTGCCCTGCAAGACCGGGGTTTCGCCCTCGATCCGAGCGCGGTCAAATCTCGAAACGCGCGAGTGCTCCCTCCGCAACGAGCGCTTCGATCGCGGCCCGGATCTTTGCGCGTTCCTCTCCGGTCGCCGGTAACAGTGGCGGGCGCGGGGCACCCCCGTGCAACCCGCGCAGATCCATCGCGGCCTTGATCCCGGCCACGCCTGCCGTGTCGACCACGCCGCGGCAGGCATCGAGCACGCGCCGGCCGCTCGCCCGCGATTGTTCGTCGCAACCGGCTCGGTGCGCCGCGGCAATTGCCACAAGCGGTTCGGGAAAAACATTCGCCGCGGCCAGGATGCCGCCGCGGGCGCCGCCCGCCAGCGCGTCGACGAAGATCGACACGCTCCCGCAGAGCACGTCGAACTCCGGCGGGACCCGCGCGATCATCTCCAACAAGCTGGCCAGGTCTCCCGCGCTGTCCTTGATCCCGACGATGTTGGGATGGAACGCCAGCCGTTCGACGAGACTGGTCCGCAAGGCCAGCCCAGTAAACTTCGGAACGCTGTAGAGCAGGATCGGGATCGGCGAGGCATCGGCTATCGCCGTGTAGTGCCGGCACAGCGCCGCGTGGGACATCCGCTCGCGAAAATAGAACGGCGTCAAGACAAGCCCGAGATCCGCGCCCACGCGCGCCGCGCGCTCGGCCAGCCGGATCGTGGAAGTGGTCGTTTCCAGACCGATTCCCGCGATCAGTAGCTTGCCTTGCGGGATCGCCGCGCGCGCCGCGCGCAGCAGCGACAATTTCTCGTCTTCTTCGAGCAGTGGGGCTTCGCCGGTCGAGCCGAGCACGAGATAGCCCGCGATCCCGCAGCGCTCGTATCTCGCGACGTTGGCCACGAGCCGCTCGGGCGCGATGCGCTCGCCGTCGAACGGCGTCGTCAGCGCGGGGAAGACTCCGGTCAGCTTCGATTCCATCTCACAAGACCATCGTTTCGTGAATCGCTTTCCCGCGGGCAAAACGCGACGGCGACAGCGCCGCGATATCGACACTAGTCGCGCCCCCGAGGATCGCCTGGGCCAGACACTCCCCGGCTGCGGGCGCATGCATGATGCCATGTCCTGAGAATCCGCTGGCGAGCCAGAAGCCGGGCAGCTCGTCGACGGGCCCGAGCAACGCGTGGTGGTCCGGAGTCACCTCGTAGAGTCCGGCCCAGCTCCTCTGGATGTCGATTCCCGCCGCCGCGACCGCGGGGAAACGACGCTCGAGCGGCTCGGCGATCCGCTCGGCGAATGCCAGGTCGCAGCTCGTGTCGAAGCCCACCGGTTCGTCCGGATTGGACCAGGCGATGAGGACCCGCGGCCCTTCGCGACGCAGCACCAGTCCGGTGTCGGCGTCGATCGTCATCGGGATCGTCGGCGGCAGCGCCGAGCAGGGTCCGCTGAGCAGTAGATGTCGGCGCACTGGCGCAATCGGAATCGTGACTCCGGCCAGTCGCGCCACCTCTCCGGCCCACGGCCCCGCCGCGTCGATCACGACCGGTGAAACCCACGCGCCGCATGTCGTGCGCACGCGAAGCTCGCCCGCGGAACTTCGCTCGATCCCAACAACCGTCTCGCCGCAACGCAGCAGGGCACCCAGACCCGTCGCCTGGCGCACGAAGAATGCGGTCAGCGCACCGGGATCGATGAAGCCGTCCCGCTCGCCGAACGTCCCACCCACGAGATCGGCACCGGCGACCCAGGGGAGCCTGCGCCGCACCTCGTCGGCGCTATACTCGACGACCGAGACTCCCAGCGAGCGTTGCAGCGTTACGGCTTCGCGCATCCGCGCGAGCCGCTCACGCCGGGCGGTGAAAAACAGATAGCCCGACTTGCGATAGACCGGCGGCTCGCCGATCTCGGGTGCGAGATCATCGAGAATCCGCATCGAGCGCAGCGACATGCCGATGTTGATGGGTGTGCCGAACTGGGCCCGGATCCCGCCGTTGGCCCGCGAGGTCGACCCCGACCCCGGCAGCGGCGCGCGATCGAGAACGACGAGATCGTGGACGCCGCGGCGCGCGAACTGGAATGCGAGGCTGGCGCCGATCACGCCGGCGCCGATGACGAGAATCGAGACCCGCGACTCGGCCAAGCTCCGCCTCCGGACCCATCCTCGCACCGGAGCGAGCCTGGCGCGAGCTTCGCGAGAAGCGGCACAATAAGGAGCGTCCCGGTCCCGATCGGTGGTCGCGTCTCGTTGTCGGTCCGTGCAACCCTTCCCTATTCGGGCTTCGAATGGAAATCGAGTGGAGGTCGGCCGGTGAACCCCATCTACCTTCATTTGGTATTGAATCACTTTCCGGTGATCGGGGTCTTATTGGCGACGATCTTGCTCGCGATCGGACTCTGGTGGAAGAGCCATGAGATCGAAGCCGTCGCCGGCTTGGCGCTGCTGCTACTCTCCGGGATGACGATCCCGGTCTATCTCAGCGGTGATGCGTCCGAGCATGCGGCGGAGCGGCTGGCCGAGGTCGCAGGGCCCCTGCTTCATGAACACGAAGAAGCGGCCGAGATCGCCCTGATCGCCGCCTGCTCCACCGCCACCCTGGCCTTGGTCCATCTCGTGCTGCTCCGCCGACGCAGTGCCGCAGCGCGCAAGATGACGGTAGTCTTGCTTCTGGCCGGGCTGTTCACTACCGCGACCCTCCTGCGCGCGGCCCAGTTGGGCGGACAGGCTCGTCATCCGGAGATTCGCGGCCCGAACGCGGCCATCCAGGCCATCGGAGAAGACGAAGACGCGGACTGACCGCGAAAGGAGCCCACGATGAAACCCATCAAGACGATCCTGCTGACGACAGATTTCTCCGCGACTTCGAAGTCCGCCGTGCCTTCGGCGCTCTCGCTCGCCCGGGCGTTCGGGGCGAAGATCGTGGTCTTCCACGTGATCGATACGCTGCCACCGCCGGTGATCGAGATGACCGCGGTCGACCTCGACGATCTCGAGAAGCGCCAGCGCGAGCGCGTCGCCGTCGAGATCAAGCGCTTCATCGCCGAGAACATTCCCGACGAGATTCGGTCGGAGACGCTGGTGGGCCACGGCGTGATCCACGTCGAGATCATCCGCGCGGCGGCTTCGGTCGATGCCGACATCATCTGCATGGCGACACACGGCCGAGGCTTCATCTCGCATTTGGTGCTGGGCTCCACCGCGGAGCGAGTCTTGCGGCACGCGACCCAACCCGTACTCGTCGTACGCGAAAACTAGGAGGCCTGAATGGCAACCAAGAAAAACTCCAAGGCCGCGGTGACGCGGGCCACAAGACGCCCCAAGAGAACGGCGGACGACGCGATCCGCGAACTCCTAGAAACGATCCAGCCGGAGTTCGTCGAGCAAGGCGCGCGGAAGATCGGTCCGCGAGACCTCGAGTACGTGGTCGCCAAGGCCGAGGCGATTCGCACGCGATTCCGCACCGGCCAAGCGCTGCGCCGTTACGCGCGCGATGCCGATCGCATGCTCGAAATCGTCACCGAGTTCCACGCCGGGCGCTACCGCGAGCCCTCGTTCTGGTCGGTCGCCGTGATGGCCTTTGGTCTGGCCTATGCACTGAGGTCGATCGATGTCATCCCCGATACCCTCCCGGTGGTCGGTGAGTTCGACGATGCGATCGTGATCTCGATTTGTCTGGCCCTGACCAAGTCGGACGTGTTCAACTACAAGGCCTGGGTTCTGATCGCAACACCGCGAACACGTGCGAAAGCCAAGCCCAAGCGATGAATCTCAAGACGAACTATCTCGGATTGACGCTCGAGCACCCGCTGATGCCCGGTGCGTCGCCACTGGCCGACGACATGGATACGGTCCGGCGCCTAGAGGACGCGGGCGCCCCCGCCATCGCCCTCTACTCGCTGTTCGAAGAACAACTGCGGCCGGCCGACACCGGTGACCACCCGCTGGTCGAAATCAACGAGGCCGCCTTCGCCGAATCACTCTCGCACTTCCCTGCCTTGACCCGCTTCGCGGCGGCTCCCGACGAGTATCTGGAGAAGATCCGCCGGATCAAGGCCGCGACCGCCCTTCCGGTGATCGCTTCGCTCAACGGTTCGACACCGGGAAGCTGGCTCCATTTCGCTCGTTTGATCGAGCAGGCCGGTGCCAACGCGCTGGAACTGAACATCTATTTCCTGGCTACCGACCCCTGGGACAGCGCCGCGGAGACCGAAAGCGCAACGGTGAACATGGTTCGCGAGGTCAAGTCTGGCCTGACGATTCCCGTCGCCGTGAAACTCTCGCCTTTCTACACGGCGCTGGCCCACTTCGCGCGAGAGCTCGAGGACGCCGGAGCGGATGCGCTGGTGATCTTCAACGAATTCCATCAACCCGACATCCAGATCGAGAGTCGCGACCTGATCCAACGCTGGAGCCACACCGGCTCGGAGCAATTGTCGCTGCGATTACGCTGGCTGGCGATTCTTTCGGGAACGCTACAGCTCCCGCTCGTGGCGACCGGGGGCGTCCGCGACGCGAGCGATGCGATCAAGGCGATCATGGCCGGAGCGACGACCGTCCAGATGGTCAGCGCGCTTCTCGAGCACGGACCCGACCACCTGCGAACCGTGCGCCGTGGGGTCGAGCACTGGCTCGACACGCACGGTTATGACTCCCTCGAACCGATTCGAGGTTGCATGAACCTCCACCATGGCCCGAACCCGCGGGTTTACGAACGCGCCAATTACCTCGAAATGTTGCACGCGCTGCGCCAAAAAGCGTCCGGTTCCTGAGGCTTGGCAGTCGCTCCGAAGATCGTCTAAAGCGCCTGGCGCGCCTGGTCACGCTCGACTGGCACCCGGTGGTGTCCAAGTACTCGAACGACGGTCGCCCAGCCCTAAGTCCACTGTGCCCGAATAATTGGTCCAGACGCCCTCTCAGACCAGCCGAACTTCAGATCCGGGCAGAAACTAAAGAATGAACGTTACACCCCCCTTGACAATATCTCAGAGCGAGACGGGCCCCCTGCAACAAACAGCGTCCCCGGCGAAGCAGCG
>JANNRU010000064.1:0-3657 GCA_031401755.1 Acidobacteriota bacterium
CTCGGCGATGATTTTCATGAGCGATCGCAACACCCACAAGTCTTCTTGAGCGTAGAGTATTTCCAACGTCGACGGCACGACGTGGTTTGGATCGCCTTCGTCTTCGGATCGGACCGAGGGGCGGCGACGGGTGAGGGCTGGTATGTCGATCGCGTGAAGGTCGACACCCTCGAGCCGGCCCCGCCGCAATGCGATGTCAGCCCGTGGCCCGGCGAGGTATCTACGGCGTGGTTTTCCCTTCTAGATCCCTCGACGATCGAGGCCGACTGGACGGAGTCGTGCAATCTCGCCTCCTTCCCCGCGCAGACCTATTCGATTCAGGTCGGTGACCTCGATGCGCTGCGTACGTCGGGAAACTACAATCACGCGCCAATCGACGACCGTTGCGACCGCACGGCGCCGGCGGCGTTCACGACCGGTGCAAGCAACGCGTACTACCTGATCGTACCGGCAGGGGACGGGCGCGAGGGGGGCGCAGGCTCCAACTCGACGGGGCTGGCGCGGCCGCAGGTCAGTAACGTGTGCGGCGCGCGTCGAGTGGGTTGTTCAGCGGGGCTGCTTCCGGGGCTGTAAAGGGTCTCGTGCTACCGGTCTGGTTCATTTATTCGCCCGACGCTTCATCCGAGGTCCAACAGCGGCGAGAGCGGGACTCCCTCGATGGGGAGTTGGCGTTTGATGCCCGGGCATGTCGCGTGTGTCGCTGACTCGATGAAAACTTCAAGTTTCTCGGGTCTTCCAGTAGACCTGGGGCTGAGCAGATGGGCCGAATCTACGGGGCACCCGGTTCGGAATCCCCATTCACAACCTCGACCCGCGTCGCACTTGTGTAGAAGCACAGATCGGCGTTGGCCTCGTCTTCGCCTTCACCTCCGACGCTGCGACATCCACGCGCCCGGACGAAGAACGCGCCAGTCCGGGTCGTCGCTTCCTCGGGCAGCTTCCAATGCAATACGGTGTTCCCCGGTTCGAGGCCGCCGTGGTCCAAGGCCACACGCGCGACGCCGGTCGCCGCGTTCGTGATCACCTCGACGCGATCGAGGCGGTTCTCCGCGCCCAGCAGGTCGATCGGCGGGACGGTGAGTCGGATCTCGTATTCGATCCTGGCGCCGCGCGCGACGACCAAGGTCTCACCGATCAGCGCGGCATCCTCGATCCCGGCCGTGCGCGTGGCGGTCTCGACGGCGGAGACGACCCCGCCGAGCGACGTCGTTGTCGCCCCGCGGGCCAGTCCGTCGATGACGCCGGCGATCGAACGTTCCGCCGCGTAGACGCGGGTCACCGAGAATGCGCCCGGACGATACGCGGTCGTCGAGTTGTGGTAGTCCGACGAGGCCGAGATTCCGAAGGGGCCGTCGGCCAGCAGTCGATCCCAGTCCCCGCCGATGACGGCAGCGACCGGGTCATAGCGATGCAGCCGTGG
This sequence comes from Acidobacteriota bacterium, assembly GCA_031401755.1. Lineage (GTDB taxonomy): Bacteria > Acidobacteriota > Polarisedimenticolia > Polarisedimenticolales > Polarisedimenticolaceae > JANNRU01. Next base: position 1,421 of record JANNRU010000064.1, read on the forward strand.
TTGATGCGGCAGGTTGCGCTGATGACCTGCGGCGGCCTCGAAGCCGGCGACGCCGGCCCGCCGTAGATCCGCGAGATCGGCGTAGCCGTAGTAACGATGGCGGGACAAGTGATTGAGATAGACGACCGATCGAACGCCGTCCTTTTTTCCTAGGTCGCGCAGCCAGCCCAGCGCGCGGTGGGCATCGGCACGTTCGGCCCAACTCACCGACGGTTCGTCGTGATCGCCTTCGTTCGGTTCTTCCGGCGGTCGCAATCGGGCGAGGTCCGGCGCGCCTTTGCGGTCGAACTGCTCGGTGAATTGGCGGAGAATCTCCCACTCCTTGCCGCGCGCCTCGATGAGTACGGTTGCGTGGTCACCCGCGGGGATGTTCCACTCGACGCCGGGGACGATCAGCAACTCCGGGAACTTGGCCTGCGCCTCGGCCAGACGCTGCGCGACCGGTTCGTCGAGGATCCCCTCGGCGTGATCGGTCTTGGCCACGAAATCAAGCCCGGTCTCTCGCGCCGACCGGAGCATCTTTTCGCCGCGATCGTCCCGCAACAAATAGTGCGTGTGTGTGTCACCGGCAAGCCAAACACCGCGGCCATGCCAGGGCAGCGGATCGCGGACCGCGGGCGGGACGACCGCGATAGGAATGCGGTCGGAGTCTTCGGCCTTCCCCGCGCAGGCCAGCAGTGAGCCGAGACCGATGAGCCCCAACACGCAGACGGAGCCGATACGATACGGATCGGACAAGACTCTCCCCCACATGAATCGCTCCATCGGCCTTCGGTTCGCCGCCATGGTATAGATCAGCGCGAACGGGAGTGCTAAGTGAGGTCCCCATGAGCCGACCTGCCGATCGAATCACCCCCGCGCAGTCCGGGACCGGCGACATGGAACCCGACGAGTTCCGCAAGGCCGCACATGTGACGGCCGACCTGGCCGCGGACTACCTGGAACGCCTAGAGCGCTACGACGTGCTGCCGCAAATCGTTCCGGGATCGATCCGAAAGCGACTCACCGAATCCCCGCCTGCGGGACCGGAGCCGTTGGCTTCGATCCTGGCCGACTACAGCGCCTGGATCGAGCCGAACATCACGCACTGGCAGCACCCGGGATTCATGGCCTACTTCCCGAGCGTGGCCTCGGGGCCAGGGATTCTCGGGGAGTGGCTTTCCGCCACGCTCAATTCGAACGTCATGTTCTGGCGCAATGCTCCGGCCTCGACCGAGCTCGAACAGGTCGTGGTCGGCTGGCTCAGGCAGATGCTCGGTTTGCCCGAGGCGTTCGACGGCATGTTCACCGACACCGCGTCGGTTTCGTCGCTGTTGTCGATTCTTGCCGCGCGCCATGTCGTACCCGGAATCGATGCGACGGAACTCGGGCTCTGCGGCGCGCCACAGCTTTCGCTCTACGCCTCCGCCGAGGCCCATTCGTCGATCGAGAAGGCGGCGATCGCCTCCGGAATCGGCCGTCGCGGCCTGCGGCGGATCGAGGTCGACGGACAGTTTCGCATGCGTCCTGAAGCACTCGCGGCGGCGATCGCCGAGGACCGCGCGAAGGGGAAGCTCCCGTTCTGCGTCGTGGTCACGTTGGGAACGACCAGTTCAACGAGCATCGATCCGGTGGCCGCGATCGCCGAGATCTGCGAGCGCGAGGGGCTCTGGCTCCACGTCGACGCGGCCTATGGTGGGGCCGCAGCTCTCGCGCCCGAGCTTCGGTCGCTCTTTCCCGGCTGGGAGCGCGCCGATTCGATCGTGGTCAATCCGCACAAGTGGATGTTCACGCCCTTCGACGCGTCGCTGTTGCTGTTTCGTCGGCCTGAGGCATTTCGCGGAACGTTTTGCCTCACGCCCGAATACCTCCGCGCCAGCGTGCAGGAGGGCGCGCACAATTACAGCGAGTACGGGATCCAGCTCGGCCGCCGCTTCCGCGCGCTGAAACTCTGGTTCATGATCCGTTGGTTCGGGAGCGAGGGGTTTGCGACTCGCATTCGCGAGCACTGCCGACTGGCGGCCGATCTCGCGGCTCGCATCGAGGCTGAGCCCGGCTGGGAGCTGTTGGCGCCGGTCCCGCTGGCGACGGTCTGTTTCCGATTTCGGCCGGCCGGAACGGCGATCGATTCCGACGGGCTCGATCAGACTAATCAATCGATCCTCGACGCGGTCAATCAGACCGGCCGCTTCTATCTGTCGGCCACGCGTCTGAACGGCCGCTTGGCGTTACGCGTCGCGCTGGGAAACCCCCGGGTC
>JANNRU010000065.1:0-3405 GCA_031401755.1 Acidobacteriota bacterium
TGGGCGGAGGCCGAAAAGCTCGGCCTGTTCGTGTTCGTGCATCCGGCGTTGAAACTCAACTTCTCTCAGCAGTTCGACGGCTACGATACCGCGCGCTCGGTCGAAGTCGTCCCCGCCAACGTCCAGAGCGTCGTCGTGGAACTTGTTGTCGGTCAGTTTCGGCGCCAGTTGATGGCCCTGCCTGCGGGCGTTACCTCCCTTCGCGGTGGCGAGTTCTCGGCAACGTTCGGCGAAGGCGGCGGCGATCTCGGCGCGGAAGTCCGGCGCGCGCTCGCGGGAGTAGCCTGATGCTTGACGCGGCCTTTCGCGACCTCTCGCGGATCTGCATCGGCGCCTTTGGTGGTGGCGATCGAATCGAGTTCAAGCGCGGCGCGCAGGTGTGGAGCCTTTCGCGGCTTCGGGCGGGTGAGGTTTCCGGGCCGGCGGATCGGGGCCTCGTGCCGAAGGGCTACGCCTTTCTGGTCGCACCCGAGCGCGGCAAGCCGGCGCCCGAGCGCGGCGACCTCCTGACGGCCCTCGGCGTCTCGGTTTCAAGCGTCGAGACCTTTGGCGGGGGCGAGACCCCCGCCTACTTTCGCGTTCTGGCGGGCGAGGTCACCGCATGACCTTTCGCGACCTCGCCGACTTCGCGCACCGCTTCCCGACCCTTGCGAGCGCGGCTCTCCGAGACGTGGTTCAGCGTGCGCACTCGGCCGTCCACGGCCGGGCCGAAACACTGGCGCGCGACCTCACGCCGGTGCGAACGGGTCGAACGAAAGACGCTTGGACCAGCCAGCCGAATCCTCCGGATGCTGCAATCCGCGCGCTTCAACCGACGAAGCTCGTCAACAACTCCCCTGCCATCAACATCCTGAACCGCGGTATTCGCAGCGCTAAGTCGTACAAGGTGCGCCGCGGCGGGAAGGTTTTCATCGTTCCGGCCGGTCGCCGGCTCGGCTCGAATCAGGCCCGAACAGGCATCAAGAAGCGCCTGTTGCGCGCCCTCGCCGCCGAGGATGAATCGATCGTAGGCACCGCGATCTCCGGCTCGTCGGTTCTCGGGGAGCTGCTTCGGTGACGAGCGATCTCCAGCAGGCCATATCGGCGGGGCTCGCGGGCTTCGCATGGCCCATTGTCTGGCTCGGCGATTCCGAATGGACCACGCCCGGGAAGACGGCGGCGCCTGAGCCGCCCGCGGGCTTTGTAGAGCTGGAACTCGAGTTCGTGAACATTGACCCGACCTTTGGCTCCGGTCGCTTGGAGAAGTGGCTGCTGTTGGTGGACGTGTTTGTCCAGTCGGGCACCTCGATGCAGGTTCTCGGCGCCCGCGTCGCCGAAGTCCTTACCGCGCTCGCCGCCATCGCGCCCGCCGAAGGCTTGCGTTTGGTTATGACCCTTGCCGAGGAGGGCGATCTGGTCGCACGGGGCGAGGGTGAGCCGTGGCTAGGTCGCCGCGTTCGGGTGCCGCTCTTCCAGTCCGTTTCGGTCGCTTAGGGGGTTGGGGAGTATGACAACGCGGGAAATAGTCCTTTCAAAGCCTTTCGGCGGGCACGAAGCGGGCGCCGTTCTGATCGTGCTCTCGCCTGCCTACGCCTCGATTGAAGATCAGCCAACGGTCGACGCCGCCCGTGCGGCCTGGCTGGTGGCTGAGGGCTTCGCGGTTGGTTCACAGGCGCCGCCCGACACCAAAAAGGCGCGCCGAAAGAAGGGGGCCGCCAATGCCGACGCCTGACTATCAAGTCCTCACCGACGTCACGCTGTTGATCGATGGTCGCGACCTCTCGCCGCAGATTTCGCAGTTCGAGGCCCCGGTCCAGGTCGAGGCCAAGGAGACAACAAACTTCGCGTCGAAGCGCTGGAAGTCTTTCGTGGGCGCGCTCAAGTCCTCGGCCTGGACGCTCGCCGGCTTCTACCGCGCGGCCGACGCGCCGATTCTCTTCGACGGCCTCGGAAGCGAGATGTCCGTCGCGATCATCGACGGAAATCCCGGAGCGGCCGGCGATCGTGCCTACTTCCGGCGCGGATTGTCGGGAAAGTTTCCATTCGGCGGCAAAATTGGTGAGCTTCAAGAGGTTTCTCTCGAATTTTCTGGAGGCGGCAGGGTCTATCGTGGTTCGCTCCTCGACCGCTCGGAAAATCCTCCTGTCGGCGATGGAGCCGAGCTTACGCTCGGGGCGGTTTCAAGCGCCCACGCTCTGGTCGTTTCCCTGCATGCCGAAGTCGAGACTGAGCTTGAATTGATTCTCCAGAGCAATGCCACTCTGGGCGGCCCAGGCGATTGGATGGACCGAGAGACGATCAACCTCACGGCTCGCGGCGCTGTCTGGCTGAACCTTTCGGGACCCATCACAGACACCCGCTACCGCTTCCGCCGAGTGACGGTGGACGGCGCAGTCACCTATCACGCGTTCGTTGCGATCGTCTGAACGATCGTTGAAGGAGGTATCACTCCGTGCCGAACCCCGACTACACCATTTTGACCGGTCAACTGGTCAAGCTCGATGGCGTGGATTACTCGCTCCAGTCGATGGACGCCAGCCTCGAAGTGAAGGTTGACACAGTAGACCTCACGAACTTCAAGTCGAAGGGTTGGAAACTACCGGTGGGCACCTTGAAGTCGGGAGATCTTAAGGTTGAGCTGATCATGACTCCCGCGATCGTGTCCGCCCTTTGGAACAAGTTGGGCCAACTGATTCCGTTCATCCTGCGCACGGACGGCGACACCGCTATCGGTGTGGGCAATCTCGAGTTCAGGGGTTCAGCGCTCAATTCCGGATTCAAGCCGATCGGCGGCAAAGTCGGGGAGCCCGAGAAGTCGTCCCTTGCATGGCCAACCTCTGGCGAAGTCACTCTCCACGTGGCGGCCTGATCGATGCGCTTTTCGGTCGTCTCTCCCAGAATTCAGGCGCTCGCCGACACCTCCATCCTCTCGGACCCTTGGGGCCTTGGATGGCGCATCCCCGTGGCCAGAGCCGGCTGCAAGGCTCTGGAACGTCGCGAGCTGGCGCGCGTGGGCAGCGATCCGCTTGCCCTGCGGGTGAATGAGATTCTTCGGCGACAAGATCACGCCGCGGCGGATCGCGTTCTCGCCGCGGCGGCGGCTGCGGATGCCGCCGATGCCGCGCCGTTGACGGAGCCCGTAGCGCCCTCGCCGCTTCCCTCGGTCGAAGCCGAGCCCGACCGGGTTGAGCAGGCGCGGCAGGAGAACGCACGCCTCAGAAGCGATATTGCTACCTGGTACGGCGCGAAGCGGCAGGCCGAAGATGAATTGATGGCCGAGGGCAAGCTCACCGTTTTCGACCTCCGCACGCGAGATCCCCTTCTTGAGAAGGCGATCGACGCTGTTCTTTCGGCCGGAGACGCGCTGTGCGAGCAGAAGAAGCCCTCGACGTGGGAGGGGGTCAGGGCTGAAGACGGCGCCGACGC
>JANNRU010000066.1:0-1741 GCA_031401755.1 Acidobacteriota bacterium
GGCGGCCCCGGTTCCCACCCTACGCCCGAGCAGGCCTATCAACCGAGCGGAATCATGCGCCGGGATTCACACCTCGACAAGGTGAAAATCAATAGGAATACGCTTGGCTGCCAGGGGTCGACTGGCCTCACGCCGCGATCATTTTCTCCGTCACGCTTGCGCCCGTCGAAACGATGCAGCGCGTACAGCTCTCGCTGAGACCGCGGGCGCAGGCGACTTCGCTCGTTATCACGCGCGCCGTCTGCGCGATGCGCCAGTATTCGCTTAGCGCCTGCCTTCTCGACAAGGACGACCTGTCGAAAATGTTGCTCGATCAGCGACGCCGATCCTGCTGCCCAATCAGAACGAATGTGCAGGCTATGTCCCGAACGTCGTTTACGCACCAGCGCCCTCTACCCTTGGTGTAGACGGGACTCCCATGCCCTTGGACCTGCACGGCCGAGGGAAGTCACCAGCACGGGGTCCGCATCTGAAGTTGCCGCTGGGGAAGTATTGGAGAAAAGCAGCGCCTAAAAAAGCGTGCGCCCAACAGCTTCATCCGGCAATGTTCAACGTCACGTTTGATAGCCCTTCTCGTAATGACCATTTCGCTGGGCCAGACCCATCGCGGACTTTCAGGGACAAGTCCCGTCGCATCAGCGTGCGATCAGGACATCTCCGGTGTTCACTGCAATGGTAGCGGCCCTGCTTCTCCTGTTGCCAGCCAGAACGATCTCGCTGAAGAATGCCGGCAGTGTCTCGATGCCGGCGATGCCTGGTCCGGTTCGGCGTTCGAAATGGACGTGAACGCCCCCCGACGCGCCGGAATTGCCAACTTGACCTATTCGCTGTCCAGCCCTGACGCGGTCGCCTTGGCGAACCGCAACGCTTCCCATCTGCAGATGGCCCACGAGCGTGAACTCCCTGTCGCCGTGATCGATCAGGACATAGTTTCCGTAACTCGACATCGGATCTTCACGGGTAATCCCGCCGGTCCAACGATCGATTGACCCGACGACCACGTTGTCTGGTTGGCCATCGTGCACGGCTGCAACTGTCCCATTTCCGGCGGCCCTGACTGGCTGACCCCAACCAAACCACTGATCCGTTCGGGAGCCGTCTCCAGTGAAGTATCGACCCCCGATGTCGATAACGACCAAGTCCAGACCGTAACGCTGGAAATTGTCCGTTATGCCCATCGAGCGTGACCAGGGATCGCTGTAGGTCGAGCGCCGGTGGTGTGAATAGAAGTCGTAGCCATCGAGAACGAGGACGCGTCCGGCTACCGGAAAGGTGAGTCGGGGGTTGGGGCAGGACTGAGGGGTGACGGTCAGGACTGACGTGTTCGATACCCCCCCTGGCCCATTGAAGACAATTTCGTATCGGAGCGACGAGCCGGCGCTCAACCGTGAAAAGGAAAAGGGATTGAAGATTGTTGCCTCTCCACGAGCGGAGACGCGATTATCGGGTGCTAGTAGCGCGGTGGCCCCTTGCCAGATCAAGCGCCGCTCGATCATTTCCCCGTCGGCGTTGAATACAATCCCCCGCACTTCCCCGACGGTCAGCTCGGTCTCGGAACCGTTCTGAATGATAAGGTCGAAGTTCGGGTAGGAAGGCGTGCTCGGATCTGAACAAATGCGGGAGGGATTCGCCGTTACCGTTACGGGGTTCGGCTGCGCCTGAGCCGCCGCTGGGAACGTTGTCATTGCGAAGACCAGGAACGACAGAAGCATTGGCCTGCCGGTCAACTTGCGGATCATAG
>JANNRU010000067.1:0-11295 GCA_031401755.1 Acidobacteriota bacterium
CGTCAGAGACATGAATTAGTCCCAGGCGGACCAGCGTCCCCGCCGGACCCTCGATCCGTCGCCAGACCTGGTCCAGCGAAAGATCTCGAAGCGGTTCGCCGTCGACCGTTCGAACGAGATCGCCCAGTCGGATTCCGGCGCGATCGGCCGGAGACTCAGGATCGACGGCAACGATCTGGATCGTCGACCCGGCCTTGAGCACGTGGATACCGGGTCCTGCGCCGCCCGCCGGGGCCGATTTCCACGCGACCAGCTCTTCGGGCGTCAGAAACGCGCCGTTCGCGTCGAGTCTGCCGAGCATCCCTTCGTAGGCCGCGCGAACCAAGGTCTCCGTTTCGACGGGATCGACGTAGTTCTCGACGACCTTTTGCAACACCTCAGCGAAGAGCCGGACCTGCCTGGACGCGTCGCCACCCACTTTCGCGGCCAATCCGCCCGCGACCAAGACGAGTGCCAGGATCATCGAAATGGTCAAGACAACGGTGCGCGATCGCTTCATCGGGAATCTCCTCGGGGCGCGGGGCTTCGGTACCCGCTCCTCAACGTACATGGCGAATCCAGCAGAAGGCAACCGCCTACCTGGATAATCGGCCTTGGCGGTCAGTTCTTGCGGACCAGCCACCCACGCGGATCGACCGGTTTGCCGCCCTGCCGCAGTTCGAAATACAGATAGGGTCCGCGGAGCGACCCGGTTTCACCCACCTGCCCCATCAATTGCCCGCCATCGACCTGGTCTCCCGCGCCGACGATCAGCGCCGAAGCGTGCGCGTAGATCGAAACGAGGCCACCTCCGTGGTCGACGATCGCAGTCAACCCGTAGCCGCGCATCCAGTCGGAGAACAACAGAGTGCCCGCTGCCACGGCCACGATGTCCGACCCGCCGGGAGCGTCGATATCGATCCCCGGATGCGGCACCTCGGTACCGAATCGCGGGTGGACGATCGTCCCGAACCCTGCGCTCACCGGTCCCTGCGCCGGCCAGCGCAATCGCCCCCGCAGCCGTTCCGGATCGACTTCCGTCCGCCGTCCGGCTTCAGCGGTCCCGGGATTACTCTGACGATCCAGATCTTCTGCTGCTTCGCGCAATTCCTGCAACGCGGAGCGATTCTTGCGCTGGTCGCGGCGAACGGCTGCGAGCAGCGTCGATCGAGCCGCCCGCGCCGCGTCGACTGCGCCACGCGACTCGTCGACCTTGCGTCGCGCGGTATCGAGCTGCGCACGGCGTTCGTCGAGTTGGCCGCGCTCGGCCTCGAGCCGTTCCGCATCGGCGAGATAACCGGCGATGGCCAGACGATCTCGCTCGGAGACGTGGGCCGCGTAGATCAGCCCGGATCTCAACGCGTCGGCGTCAGCGTCGCCGAGCCAGCGCCGCCAGGGTGCCGCGCGGCCCGCCCGGTAGCTGCGACTCAACCGGAACTCGAGATATCGGCGACGGGTCGCTTGCGCCGCTTCGATCTGGGCCAGCGCACCGGCGCGCCGGTCGATCTCGTCGTTGAGTCCGTCTATCTCCAGCGTGAGCGTTTCAAGCTCCGTTTCGCGCAGCCTCAACTCTACGCGGAGTCGGTCGACCTCGTCGAGCAGACCCCGCTCGCGGGTTTCCAATCGATTCAGCTCGGCCTGGAGACGCAGCGCTTCCGCGTCGACACGCACGCGTGCCGCGTCACCTTCGCCCTCGGCGGCGGCGCCCCCGCCCAGCATCAGCGCCAGAAGGAGAGTCGTCTTTGCGCGGAGCCTCACAGCAAGGGCCGCCCGTCCAGGCCATCAGGCACGCCGACGCCTAGCGCCCGAAGGATGGTCGGTGCGAGATCGACCATACGCGGTTCGGGGTTTGTAATCGGCCGATTGATGAAAAGGATACCGGGCACGAGTTCCGGCGCGTTGGAGCAGTGATCTCCCGACCACGCTTTGAGATTGTCTTCGACCAGCGTCTCGCCGAATCCGCCCAGGCTGGTTTGCCAGGAGACCCGATAGTTCAAGTGATTGGCGGCCCGCAGGTCGGGAATGAGCCGTGGATCGAATTCGCGGTAGCTCTCCTCCCGCAGCCAGACGCGCTGGACCGGGTGATCTCCGGTCGCGGGGTCGACCAATGCTTCCAGACCCTCCTTGATTTGACGGCGGACCGTGTCGTATTCCTCGCCGGGCAGGACGATGCCGAATTTCTCGCGACCGGCGAGATTGACGTAGATGCTCCCCAGACCAAGCGCGTAGGCCTTGGTCCGCGACCAATCGACATTCGCAAAAAGCTCACGCGTGTCGAAGAGCTGTTCAAGCGTCGCCTTGCCGGCAGGTCGATCCTTCAGCGTCATCAAGCCGTTCTCGACGAGCCAGTTGTTGTAATTGACGCCACGGCGAAACGAAGAAAAGCCATGGTCGGAACAGACCAGGAACGTCGCGTCCCTTCCGGCCAATGCTCGCGCGACCCCGACGATTCGATCCATCCGCTCGTAGGCCCGGAGCATCTCACCGCCCCAGCGAGACGCCTCGACAGGATCGTACAGCGGGTGCCCCGGATCGATGTGGCGCCAGAACAGATGGCCGACCCGATCGGGGAAATAGAAAATCTGTATGTAAAGATCATCTTGTTTTTCGGCGAGGAGACCGACCATGATCTCTTCATACTTCGACTCGGTGAAATCCAGATCTTCGAGGAACTGCCGCTCATCTCCGACGCCGGACGGGAGTGACCAGGTGTCAAGATCCCAGCCGAGGGTCTTGTAGATCCCGAAGCGATTTCGTAATTCCTCCGAGAAGTCCGGCGGCCAGGCGAACGCGATCGGGTGGCAGTCCGGATGAAAATTGATCGGCGACATGTAAAGCGCTAGCTCCGGTTCGAGCGCCAACAATCGGAATCGCACGATACCGTGGAGCGGCGCGACGGCATCGACGAGCGGATTGATCGGAAACGCAAGGTCGAACCAGTCGCTCCACTCGCCGGTCGCCAGCGTGGCCCGTCGCTCGCCGACCCGAATCGTGCAGTCCCGGTCGGTGACCTCCAGTTCGAGCGGTAAGTCCAGTCGCCTGGGGGTGCCGGCCTCCTCCAATTCGCGCCGGAGGCGACGCTTCGCTTGCGAGCGCTCCTGCGGCGCGATCTCCGCGAGTCGCCGATCGACGACGAAATCGAAAAACGCCTTATTCGACGGCCCAATGATCGTGGACGCGATCCGGCCACGCCTAGCCGGTAGCGGGATCAGTTCGAGGCTGAACTCGTTGTCACCGGGCTTGAAGTTCCGATCCGAAGTGTAGTATGCGGGCGTTCCGATCCCGCCGCGCATGTCCGGGACCCCGAGCCCGGAGAGCATCTCCCCGTTCGAGAGCGCCTCCGCCGGAAAGGTCGCGGGGACGCGGATCACCCGCGCCCGCAGACCCGCCTCGCTGGCGAGTTGCCACATCGTCTTACCCTGCCGATTGTTCCGTGCGTCCGGCACCTCCACCGGTAGCCAGCGCTGGGCCAGACTACCGACTGCAAGAGCGGCCGAGCCGCCGCAAACGGTGGCGATCAACGCCGCGACTAGCCAGCGGCATCCCAGTAGCCGCCCGCCGAAAAGAATGAGCACGAGCGTGAGCACGCCCACGGCTACGCCGGTCACGAGTCCGTTACGCTCACCGATCCCGAACTGCCGGCGCGTCGCGGAGATCATCGCGAAATCCGGGAGATAATTGTCCGCGTCGCGCTTGAGCCAATCGAAGACCTCGGTCCGTCCAGGATCGAGCCCCGTCGCGAACGAGGACCACGAGACGGGCGTTTGGGGTGGATTCGTAGGCAGGAGCCTCGAATAGGTCCCCTCGTCTCTTAGTGCGGCAAGGTTTGGCAGTCGTCCCTCGCCCATCCATTTTTCGACCAGACGCGCGTCGGCGCCGTCGAACCCGATCACCACTACCCTCGGCCGGTCCTCGGCAACTCCGGCGCCCGTCGCGGCGCAGAGCGCGGCGATCATCCAGAGGAGCATCGGTCGTGTGACCCATTTCATGCGTAAGGGCCTCCTGCCGAACCTGCGCATCGGCGCTGCGGAAATCCGCCTACGACAGCGGCCCCCACTCGGCGCGCTCCTACTGGCGCGGACGACGACGAGAGCTATCCTAGCGTGCGCGCGGCATCGACGGGTCCGCCGCAGCAAGAGTTCCCAATCTAGCCCCGCTCGAGGCAACCCAGTGGCAGTCGATCCGATCGCCGAATCGCTCCCCCATTCGGACGAGGCCGAGCGTTCGCTCCTCGGCGCCGTGTTGCTCGATAATCACCTGTTCGAACGCGCCCAAGAGATCCTATCCGCCGCTTCGTTCTATTCCGGCCGTCATGAAAAGATCTTTCGCGCGATCCAAAGCCTGGCCGAGGCGAACTCGGCCTACGACATCGTGACGGTCCGGGCCGCGCTCGAACGGGCCGGCGATCTCGAGGCGATCGGCGGAGCCGCCTACCTCGCCGAGTTGTTGGAGGGCGTGCCGCGTTCGGCGAACGTCGAGCACTACGCGCGAATCGTCAAGGAAGGCGAAATCCGCCGCGTTTTGATTCGAGCGAGCCAGAGCGTCCTGTCGGCGGCCCTGCGCGGGGCAACTCCGGTGGACGAGCTGCTCGACCATGCGGAAAAATCGATCTTCGGCGTCGCCGAGCAACGGCTCCGCGAGGGCTTCGTGCCGCTCAGCGTCGTCGCCGACCAAAGCCTGCCGATGATCCAGGCGCTGACCGAGCAACGCGAACCGATCACCGGCGTCGCCACCGGATTCCCGGAGTTCGACGAAATGACGGCCGGGCTTCAACGCGGCGACCTGATCATCCTCGCCGCCCGACCCTCGATGGGCAAGACGGCCCTGGCACTCAACATCGCGAGTTGGGCGGCTCTGCGTCACGGCCTGGCCGTCGGAATCTGCTCGCTTGAAATGTCGCGGCCCCAGTTGTTCTTCCGGATGCTCTGCGCGGAGGGTCACGTGGACGCCCACCGGCTGCGCACCGGCCGGATCGACGCCGAGGAATGGCAGACCATCATTCGGGTCTTTGGCACGCTTTCCGGAACGCGAATCCAGATCGACGATACCCCAGGTATGGGAGTGATGGAGTTGCGATCGAAAGCCCGGCGCCTGAAACGCGAGGCGGGACTCGACTTGCTGATCATCGATTATCTGCAGCTAATGCGCGGTCGCGAGCGTTACGAGAATCGGCAACAAGAGATCTCTGATATTTCGCGTACCCTCAAGGAACTGGCCAAAGAGCTGTCCGTTCCGGTGCTCGCGCTGTCGCAGCTCTCCCGCGCGCCGGAACAACGCGGTGGCGACAGACGTCCTCAACTGTCAGATCTCCGAGAATCCGGGGCGATCGAACAAGACGCCGACGTCGTCGCGTTCCTGTTCCGGGAAGAAGTCTACAAACGCGACGATCCGGAACTGCGCGGGAAGGCCGAATTGATCGTGGCCAAGCAGCGTAACGGCCCGACCGGGATCGTGCAGTTGCGTTTCATCCGGGACATCACACGTTTCGTCAATCCTGAATTCCGCGAGTTTTGATCGTGGGCTCCGCCGAGGCGCGGGTCTGCGCGGAGTGCGGGTTCCGCACGCCGAAGTGGCTCGGGCGCTGTCCGGAGTGCGGCGCCTGGGGCAGTCTGGATCGGGTGAGGGCTGACGCTGCCCCGACCGTCGCCCCCGCGGAGACCACGCCCTGGCCGCAGATCGATCCGGCGGGAGCCGAGCGTTGTTCGACCGGAATCGTCGAGCTCGACCGCGTACTCGGCGGCGGGTTGATGCCGGGCGCCGTGATCCTCTTGGGCGGCGAGCCGGGGATCGGCAAGAGCACGCTGTTGCTCCAAGCCGCTTCCCGCTTCGTTGAGACCGGCGCCAGCGCGCTCTACGCCAGCGCCGAGGAGTCGACGGCTCAACTGCGCTCGCGCGGGGATCGCCTTGGGGTTCGATCCGAGCGTCTCCGAGTCACCGCCGAGTCGCGGGTCGATTCGCTTCTCGCTGCGGCGGAACAACTCGACCCCGGTCTCCTGATCGTCGATTCAATCCAGACGGTGCACACGCAATCGACCGACGCGGCCGCGGGATCGGTCGTCCAGGTGCGCGAGTCCGCGGCACGCCTCGCGGCATTCGCCAAGCGCCGCGGGGTTCCGGTGATTCTAGTGGGACATGTGACCAAGGATGGTGGACTCGCCGGCCCGCGTGTGCTCGAGCACCTGGTCGATGCCGTGTTGCAGTTTGACGGCGATCGCCATCACGAACATCGCGTCCTGCGAGCAAAGAAGAATCGCTTCGGAGCGATAGACGAGGTCGGCGTATTCCAGATGACCGACGGCGGCCTGCTCGAAGTTCCCGACCCGAGCGCACTGTGGCTCGCCGCGCGGCCCGTGGGTAGCCCCGGCTCGGCGATCTTCGCCAGCGCGGAGGGTTCACGCGCCTTGCTGATCGAGGTCCAGGCACTCGTCGGTGAACCCGCCCCAGGGCCGCCCCGCCGCTACGCTGCCGGATTCGACGTTCAGCGACTGTCCCTGCTTCTGGCCGTACTCGAACGTCGGGCTGGCGTTGCCCTCTGCTCGCGCGATGTCTTCGTCAACGTGACCGGGGGAATCGAGATCGAAGAGCCAGCGGCAGATCTCGCGGTTCTCCTCGCCCTGGCGTCGAGTGCGCGCGGGATTTCACTGCCGATCGACTCCGCGCTGTTTGGTGAGATCGGACTGACCGGCGAGGTCCGGACGGTACCCCGCATGGAAGCTCGAGTCCGGGAGGCGACGCGCGTCGGCTTCGAAAGGGTCGTCGGGCCGCGCGGTGGTGGAGGCCTGACGAAGCCGCGAGTGATCGAGGTCGACGATTTGTCGGCCGCAATCACGGCGCTGCTGGGTCCTTGAGCACGCATCCGCGGTCGGGGTTCCTAATCCGACGCGGTTAGATCGGGTAAGTATCGTCGCGACGGTCGAGCATGCTCATCTGCGCGTCCCACTGGAGCTTGAAGATCAGCAGGACTCGAAAGGTGAGATCCGCCTCCCTCCGTACCGGAGTGCGCCAGTCGCGCTCGATGCGCAAGACGCTCGCCCACCGGTCGTTGTCGGGGTAGAGCTTGGCCGGGAAGTTCCAATGCCCGTCTTTGCCCTGCTGCGCCTGGAGCCACTCTAGGTGTGCCATCAGTAACGGGTAGCGGTTGATCAATCCGAGGCGGGCAAATAACTCGAGATGCCCGAGCATCTCGTCGAGATGACCGTCCTTCAAGTACTGATCCAGGGAACGCAGCCGCAGCCCACCGCCCTTGACGAAGTGCCCTTTCAGCGTGCGCACGAGCCCGAGGTCGGGCGCGATCGACTGGTAGGTCGGAGAGACCAGGTAGTCATAGACTTTTTTCAGGCGCATCTTCGCCAATTCGCCCTCGAGCAACCAGGGCGACCAGGCGAAGACCTTCGTGATGTGGAGATCGGGCACGAAAATGTAATCGTTCCTCCACGCCTCGAGGCGGATCATCGGTTGGCTCGCACCGATTTCCTCGACCGGACTCCGCGAAACCGGATTGTCGACGAATCCTGCCGTTTGATCGAGCAGATCGAGGACGTTCGCCCGGCTCTTGTCGTCCACGTACCCTGCCCGAATGAGCAGACCCAGCGCAAAATTACGAAGTTGCCAGCGGTGGAATCGTTCGCGACGCGGGTCGCCCTTTGACGCGCGAGAGAACTCGAAAAGATTGAGGTCTTTCTTCGCGGTCAGGAAGGCACGCAACCCCTTTGCAGCGTCGCGAATCGCTTTCGTGTCGCGAGACCAGCCGTACTCGAAGAGTCGTGTTAGCGCAGCCTCGAGACTCGGGAGCGGCTTGTCCGACTCGCCCATGAACATGCGCCCACTCCAACTACCGTCCTTCGCCTGCCGCTTCTGGATCTGCATCGCTGGGCCGTAGCTGTGCACATCGGCTCGCAATTTCACTAACTCGGACGGATCCACCGCGCCGTCCAGAAGTTCGGTGTAAACCCGGTAGCGCAAGGGCTCGCAGCCGACTTCGAGGAGCCACGGGGTGGGATCGGCTCGCAGCGAAGACCTCCAGTCGGTCATGTTTGCGCCTCCAGGCTCGGCTCGGCGCCGCGGTCAAATCCTCCCACCATCGCCAGGAACTCCCGAAACAATGGGTGGGCGTCGTGCGGCCCGGGCGCCGCTTCGGGATGGAACTGAATCGCCATCACACGTGCCTCACGATCTTGGAATCCCTCGCAGGTTTGGTCGTTAAGACTGATGTGCGTCATCCGCGCGCCGCGCGGCAACGACGCTGGATCGACCGAGTAGCCGTGATTCTGCGAAGTCACGGCGACCGACCCGGTTCGAAGATCCTTGACCGGATGATTCGCGCCATGGTGCCCGAACTTGAGCTTGAACGTTTTGCCGCCGAGCGCCAACGCGGCCAGCTGATGCCCGAGACAGATACCAAAGATGGGGACGAGCCCGATGAGACTTCGAACGGTTTCGATCGGTCCGGTCAGAGTGGCCGGATCGCCGGGACCGTTGGAGAGAAACACCGCGTCTGGAGCCGCCGCGAGCACCTCTTCCGCTTGGGTTCGCGCGGGCACCACTATGACATCGAAGCCGCACTCGCTCAGGAGCCGCAGGCTATTCCGCTTGACGCCGAAATCGAAAGCGACCAACCGACGGCGACGACTCGGCTCCGGGAGACCTAGGTCGGTACGCCAGGCCGGATCCCGCGGCTCACTCCAATCGTATCGCTCGGCACAACTCACGCGCCCCACGAGATCGAGTTGATCGATGCGCGGCGCGTTGCGGGCCTTGGCCACGAGCGATTCGGCATCGCGATCGACGGTCGAGAGCGCGCCACGCATCGCGCCACGCGACCGCAAGTGCCGGGTAAGTGCCCTGGTGTCGACCTCTGACAGCGCGGGAATCTCGTGCTCCTTGAGATACTGCGAAAGGCTGTGCGTGGCACGCCAGTTAGACGGCCACGGGGAGCACTCGCGAACCACTAAGCCCTCGGCCCACGGCCGATGCGATTCGCCATCGCCCGGGTTAACACCGTAATTACCGATCTCCGGGGAGGTCATCGCGATGATCTGACCGTGGTAGGACGGATCGGTGAGTATCTCCTGGTAACCTGTCATCCCGGTATGGAAGACGACTTCTCCAATGCGCTCGCCCGGGGCGCCGAACGATCGGCCGCGAAAGACTCGTCCGTCCTCGAGTGCCAAGATGGCTTCCACGCGAGTCAGGCCTCCGCCACCGGAATCGCTGCCGGACGCCCGTCGACCAAGCGAAATCGCCCCTCGGCAACTAGCGGCACGAAATCCTGCGGCAGATACGATCCGCTGGTCCGTTCGGTTCGCCACTGTGCCGTCGCCAATTCACCGCGATTGACCTGACACTCGGCTCGCGGAAACGCCGGTCTCCCTGGATCGATATCGGTGCTCCCTACGCCTTGATCGAACTGCAAGTCGCTGTTGACCCCCAGATCGATCGCCTCGGGCGACAGACCCGCGGGCGCCAGGAGCTCTACCGCGTTGCTCGGCTCGATTCCGTGAAGGGTCCGTCGGCGAGCCCGCCGCGTTTGCGGCACGACGCCGCACTTGGCACCACCTTCGAGCCCGAAGGTGCCCGCATCCAAGACCCGAATGTGATTGTCGCCCGAGGAGAACTCGATCAACGGCTGGGCTCCGGAGGGCCGACTGCGGCTGTGGTCGCCGGCCCGGGAGGGCCAGGATCGAGACTCGAGACGGCCATGACCTTCAGTTCTCCTTACGAAATTCGACCGACGCTCGTGAATGGTATCGAAATCGGGGTGAGGAAATCAACCGTTCGTCCCTCCCTCGGCTCGGAAAACTATGTGAGGACCCGTCGATTGACCCTATTTGGGGGCTTATGCTACCCTCCACGCTTCGCCTGGAGGCATTTAGAAAACGACCGGCCGGCCCCCGGGGCGGATCTAGGCGCGTAGCTCAGTGGTAGAGCGCTACCTTGACACGGTAGAGGTCGGCGGTTCGAGACCGCCCGCGCCTACCAGGAGTTTGGGAAACCGGTCCGGGACAAATTCCGGGCGACACGATTCCACCGTTACGCCTGAATTTGGAACGGAACTCGCGAGTCCACGACCGGCGCGCGCGGAACTGAGCGAAGGCGATGTCTGAAACCAGTACGGTGATTCGTATCACGCTGCCCGACGGGTCGGTACGCGAATTTCCTCGCGGATCGACCGCGTTGGACGTTTGTCGATCGATCGGCCCGCGACTCGCGCGGGATGCGGTCATCGCACGCGTCGATGAATCGCTTTCCGATCTTTCCCGTCCGCTCCTAGGCGATGCGCGCGTGGAGATCCTCACTCGTCGAGATCCAGCGGCCTTGGCAGTACTCCGCCACTCGACCGCGCACCTGACCGCCCAGGCGGTTCAAGAGCTCTTTCCCGGCACGAAGATCGGCCAGGGTCCGGTCATCGAAGATGGCTACTATTACGACTTCGACCGCCCGGAGCCCTTCACGGAGAGCGACGTTGAGGC
This sequence comes from Acidobacteriota bacterium, assembly GCA_031401755.1. Classification (GTDB taxonomy): domain Bacteria; phylum Acidobacteriota; class Polarisedimenticolia; order Polarisedimenticolales; family Polarisedimenticolaceae; genus JANNRU01. The sequence goes on from JANNRU010000067.1 coordinate 10,449, forward strand.
GATCGAGGCGCGGATGAAAGAGATCGCCGATCGCGACCTGACGATTGAGCGGCTTGAGTTATCCAAAGAAGACGCCGTCGCGCTCTTCGAGCGCGAGCAGGAGCCGTACAAGCTCTATTTCGTCCACACCAAAGGTGGGCCGGTGGTCACGATCTACCGGCAGGGCGAGTGGACCGACTTCTGTCTCGGTCCCCATGTTCCCTCGACCGGGCGGTTGCGCGTGTTCAAGCTACTCTCCGTCGCCGGCGCTTACTGGCTCGGCGACGAAAACAACAAGATGCTCCACCGCATCTATGGTACGGCGTTCTTCGATCCAGCCGAGCTCGACGAGCACCTGCGCCTGCTGGCCGAGGCGCGACAGCGCGACCATCGGAAATTGGGTCGCGAGTTGCGACTGTTCTCGTTTCACAAGGAAGCGCCCGCGAGTCCGTTCTTTCATCCGCGGGGCACGGCGATCTACAACGAACTCGTGACGCACGTTCGCGGTCTCTACCGCAACTACGGTTACAGCGAGGTGTTGACGCCGCAAATCTTCGACGCGTCGCTGTGGAAACGATCGGGCCACTACGACCACTACCGGGAACACATGTACTTCACCGAGGTCGACCAGCGTCAATACGCTGTCAAGCCGATGAATTGTCCGGCCCATTGCCTGATGTACGGCGAGGGCCGCCACTCTTATCGTGACTTGCCGATCCGCTTCGCGGATTTTGGCCGACTCCATCGCTACGAACTGTCCGGGGCGACCGCCGGACTGACGCGGGTCCGCAGTTTCTCCCAGGACGATGCCCACATCTTCTGCACACCCGAGCAGGTCCAGGACGAGGTCGCATCGGTCGTCCGCATG
>JANNRU010000068.1:0-3710 GCA_031401755.1 Acidobacteriota bacterium
GTCGAGTTAGCCTGAGCGCACGAACACCCTGCCAGACCAGGAACGACGCCAGTAGGATCAACGCCGTTGCCGCCACGAAGTTGATCGACGACAGATCGAGTCCGCGCGACGCGCGCAGGTTCGACCAGGCCAGACTTCCCAGCGCCCAGAACGTGATCACGAGCATGAACGACATCGGCAGCAGCGTGAACGCCGATCGGCGGCCCGATCGCCGCAGCCAAACCGTTACAGCGAGCAGGGTCAGGGCCGCCAATAACTGGTTCGAAGCCCCGAACAGCGTCCAGAAACGGATCCAGGCGCCGGGCTCGGCGAACGCTACCAGGATCACCGGCACGCCAATCGTGGCCGCGGTTCCGGCGAGTGCCCCGACACGTCCGTTCCAGCCGAACAATTCCTGAACCAGATACCGTCCGAGACGTGCGCTGACATCGAGCGTATCGAAGACGAAGGTCGAAAACGCCATCGCCCCAAAGGTCACCGCGAATCCGAGCCGATCCTCACCGAGCACGAGCGTCAGAAATTTCCCGATGCCATTGCCGTAGATCGTCCCCGGCGCCAGGCCCTGAATTTCGTCCTGGGCCACAATCATCACGGTCACCAGCGCGATGAGCGCGACGAGCGCTTCGGCGAGCATCGCGCCGTAGCCGACGGGTCGCGTGTGCGACTCGCGATCGATCTGTTTCGATGTCGTGCCCGAACAGACGAGACCGTGAAATCCGGAACAGGCGCCGCAGGCGATGGTCACGAACAGGAACGGAAACAGTGCGCCGGCCGACCCGCCCGCATTCCAGGTCTTGAAGAACGGCTGGCGGATCTCGTAGCCACCGAAAAGGAGACCGAGGATGCCCGCGGCAAGTGCCGTGTAGAGCACGAAGCCCCCGAGATACCCGCGCGGTTGCAAAAGCAGCCAAACCGGCGCCACCGATGCGGCCGCACAATAAGCCAGGATCAACAGTCCCCAGCTTCGCTGATCGAGAATCAGAAGCGTCGAGACGCGCGTTCCGAGCCAAGCCAGGGCGAACACGGAGGGAACGAAAATTGATGTGACGAGCCAGAGCGGAGGGGCGAGCCAGCGCTGGACCAGGCCAAGAACCAAGGACAGCGCGAGATAGAGCAGACTCGCCGCCGCCACCGCACCGCCGGGATGAAAGTCAATCGGAGTACCGGCGAGCTCCTCGGTGCCGACGACAAAGCTCGCTGAGGTGATGTCAGCGAAGGCGACGATGACGTAGACCAGCGCGATCCAGATGAAGGCCACGGTCGCGCGCCCGGCGAGCGGCCCGAGTTGGGCGCGGGCGAGCGCGGCGATCGAGTCCCCGCCATGCCGCACCGATGCGAACAGGCTCGAGAAATCGTGCACGGCACCGATCAGAACGACGCCGAACGCGATCCACACCAGACACGGCAACCAGCCGAACGCTTGACAGGCCAGGATCGGTCCGGCGATCGGTCCGGCCGCAGCGATCGCCGAAAAATGCTGACCGAACAGGTAGAACGGACGCGTCGGGACGAAATCGGTGCCGTCGCCTTTCAGGTGGGCGGGGGTGGTCCGCGCATCATCGAGCCCGAGGCGTCCGGCGACGTACCCCCCGTACCCGAAGTAGGCCACGGCCAGCAGCGTCAGGAAGCCCAGAGCCAGTAGCGCGAGCGCCATCTTCAGTGAACGAAAGGCCAGATGCGCGGGATGAGCACCATGCAAACGAGGAACGCGATTGCCGTCAGCGGAGCACCGAAGCGAACGAAGTCGAGAAAGCGATACGAGCCGCGGCTATAGACGAGCAGACAAGCAGGCTCGAACGGGGAGAGAAAAGAGCAGGATGCGCCCAGCGTCACCGCCATCGCGAAGGGGCGGGGATCTACACCGAGCGCGTTTGCGCCGCTGATCGCGATCGGCAGCACGAGCAGCGCCGCGGCGGCGTTGCTCAGTGGCTGGGTCAGCAAGACGGTGAGCAGGAACACCGCGGCCAGCAACCGCTGCGGGCTCGAATTTCCGATCAGCGCGATGACGTTGTCGGCGACGAGATTCGCCGCTCCGGTCTGCTCCATCGCGGTTCCAAGCGAGGTCATGGCCGCGATCATGACCAGGAAACGCACGTTCACGTACTCGCCGAGTCGATCCGCCGGAACGCAACGCAACGCGATGGCCACGGCCCCCCCGGCGAGAAAGGCGGTCGGGGCGTCGAGCCAGCCCACGGTCGCCAGTCCGACCGCGGTGAAAAAGACCAGTGCGGCGATCAGCGTCCTTCGCAGATCGTAGCGCGAGAGCATCGCCGACTCTGCGACGATTAGCGACGGCTGCTCCCGCGCCAGTTGCTTCACTCCCTGCTCACCCCCGTAAATCAACAACACGTCGCCCGTCCGAATCGGAATTTTGCCGACCTTGTCGACCAACCGTGCCTCGCGACGATGGATTCCGACGACGGTCAAGCCTGTCGTCTGCCGGAACGAAGCCTGCTGTAGCGTTTTGCCGATGAGCGGGGAGGTCTGCGTGACCGTCGCCTCGACGAACGTCGCCTCGCCGCTTCCGATCGTCGCCGTTCCATCGCTGGCCTTGGCCTTGATCGTCAGGCCGGGGCGGCCGCGCATGGCGACGATGCGCTCGACAGAACTCTCGACGATCAAGGTGTCGTCGGCTTGAAGCGTGTGCCCACCCCCGGGCGCTTCAATGCGTTTGCTTCCGCGCTGGACGGCGAGAACCAGGAGTCCGTGCCGCCGCTCCAGATCGACCTCGGCGATCGTCTTGCCGGCGAAGGGCCCCGCGGGGTCGATCGTCAACTCGTAGAGAAATTCACGTAGTCCGTAGGCCTCGACCGGCGCCGGTTCGTCGGGCACTCGGAGCAGGAGCGGTGCTGCGATGAACATGTAGACCACCCCGACCAGAGCGACGGCGATGCCGACCGGCGCCAGCTCGAACATCCCCATCGGCGCCAGGCCGTACTGGCTGAGAGCGCCGGCGACGGCGACGTTGGTCGAGGTCCCGATCAGCGTACACATGCCTCCGGTCATCGACGCGAACGCCACCGGCATCAGGAAGATCGCGCGAGGAACCGACAGCCGCCGCGCCGCGGTCTCGGCCATGGGGATGAACAGCGCCGTCGCCGCGACGTTGTTGACGATCGTGGATACAATGTTGACTGCGGCGAGTAATCCCGCGACGACGCTGTTCGGTCCAATCGCTCGGGCAGAACGCAAGAGCTTCGCGCCAACCATGTCGAGTGCGCCGTTGTGCAGCAGCGCGCCGGTCAGGATCATTACGCCAGCGATCATTACGACCGCCGGGCTTGCGAATCCGAGGAACGCCTCCTGCGGATCGAGCACGCGGGTGACCACCAGCGTGCCGATGACCATCAGCGAGAAGGCTTCCATCTCGATCCACTCGGTGGCGAAGACGACGACTGCGAGGACGAGCAGGCCGAGAACGATGGCGATCGACATGCCAGATTATCGGGACAAACCCCCCTCCGGCACAACCCCCCCCGAACTGTCGGTGGCTAGATCTCCGGGTCCCCACAGGGATCGACCGCCGTCGCCACGTAGCCGAAGCCCCTCGGGTCTGCCGCACCGCCCGCGTGGACTACGGTCGCGGTCGTCGGACCGCAGTCGAGTCCGACGGGACAGGCGATCTGCAGCTTGGTCGACAGGTCAAAGACGGCCAAGCGGTAGGACGCGGCCCCGGGCACTGGCGGCCAGGTGAGCGCCAAGACGGCGGC
>JANNRU010000069.1:0-13437 GCA_031401755.1 Acidobacteriota bacterium
CATCGAACGGATGGCGATGGCGTCGTCAACGACCACGGGGCGTTTCTGGATCGCGCCCATCCCGAGGATCGCGACCTGCGGCTGATTGATGATCGGCAAGCCGTAGAGGCCACCGAAACTTCCAGGATTCGTTATCGTGAAAGTCCCGCCATGTACCTCGTCCGGGTTCAGTTTCTTGGTCCTGGCGCGCTCGGCAAGATCGTTGATGCGCTTGGCCAATCCGGCGATCGACAGCTCGTCGGCGGCCCGAATCACCGGAACGATCAGTCCCCAATCGAGCGCGACCGCGATGCCGATGTTCAACTCTTTGCGATAGACAACCTCCGCGCCCTCGACCGAAGCGTTGACGATCGGCCAGGCCCGGAGCCCATCGCACACGCACTTGACCAAAAATGGCATGAAGGTGAGCTTGGTGCCGTGGAGTTCGAGGTAGGCGGACCGCTGGCGCTCTCGCAGACGCACGACTCGCGTCATGTCGATCTCAAAGACCGAGTGGACGTGCGCCGAGGTGCGACGCGAATCGATCATGTGCTCGGCGATCTTGCGCCGCATCTGGGTCATCGGCTGCCGGACCGTCTTGCCTTCGGCCGGGAAGGTCGGTGGGTCGGGCTGGCGCGTTTGCCACGGTGCCGGGCCCGAGGGCTCGCGCCGGCTTGCCGCTTCACGGGACGCTGGAGCGGTCGACGGAACCGGGGCCGCCGCGGGTGCCTGCGGAGCGCGTTCGATGTGCGCCAAGATGTCTTTCTTCGTGACCCGCCCACCGGCGCCGGTCCCGCTGAGCTGTTCGGGGTCGATGGCGTGCTCGCGGGCGATCTCACGAACGACCGGCGAGACGAAGCGCCGCTCGTCCGCCGGTTTCGGCGGGGGAGCGCTCGTGACCGCTGCCGTCGGTGCTGCCGGGGCGGCGGCCCCGGCGGTGGCGCCCGCCTCGGTCTCGATGACCGCGACGACGCGATTGACTTCGACCGTCTCGCCTTCCTTGGCACGGATCTCGACGAGAACACCGGCCGAGGGGGACGGAATTTCGGCGTCGACCTTGTCCGTCGAGATCTCGAAGATCGGCTCCTCGCGCTCGACCTTCTCGCCGACCGTTTTGATCCAACGGGTAATCGTTCCTTCGGCGATCGACTCGCCCATCTGGGGCATCACGACATCAACGCGCATCTCGTACTCCGGTTTCAGATGTGAAGGGCGCGGCCATGGACGGCGAGCGCGGCCTCGCCCATCGCCTCGGAAAGCGTCGGGTGGGCGTGGATCGCATGGAAAATCGAAGCAACGGTCGCCTCCAGCGCGAGCGCCGCGGTCGCCTCGGAGATCAACTCGGTCGCGTGGAGACCGATGATGTGGACTCCGAGAACCTCGTCGTGTCGGCGTTCGGCGACGATCTTGACGAAGCCCGCGGTGTCGCCGAGGATCTTGGCTTTGCCGATCGCGGAAAACGGAAAGCGCCCGACGACGACATCGTGGCCGCGCCGACGCGCCTCGCGTTCGGTCAATCCGATCGCCGCGACCTCCGGCCGGCAGTAGGTGCACGAGGGGATGCGGTCGTAATCGATCGGATGTGGGGCTTGTCCGGCAGCGTGCTCGACCGCGACGACCCCTTCGTGTGAGGCGACGTGGGCCAAGGCCGGGGTCGGCAAGATGTCACCGATCGCGTAAACGTCGGGCTCGCCAGTCCGCATCATCGCGTCGACCTCGACGTACCCGCGTGCGTCAACTCGAACGCCAGTGCCTTCGAGGCCCAAATCCTCGCTCAGGGGCCGCCGCCCGATCGCGACCAGCAGCGCTTCCGCTTCGAGCGTCAGCGCCTTGCCATCGCGCTCGGCCGTCAGGCGAACTCCCGAGCCCGCGCGTTCAACCATTTGGACCTTGGTGCCGGTGTGGATCGAGATGCCGCGATTCTTGAAGCCCTTTTCTAACTCGGTGCCGAGGTCGTCATCTTCGATCGGGATCAAGCGCGGCACTAGCTCGACCAGCGTCACGTCGGCGCCGAACGATCGGTAGATCGAGGCAAACTCGACGCCGACAGCGCCGCCACCGAGCACGATCAGCGAGCGCGGAATTCGCGCGAGTTCCAGCGCCTGGTCGGAGTTCAGGATCGTCTGACCATCGAACTCGACACCCGGCAAGCCGCGGATCGCCGAGCCGGTGGCCAGGATCACCCGTCGCGCTTCGATTGTCGATGACTGGCCTCCGTCGGGAGTGATCTCGACGCGCCCGCGCCCTGAAAGCCGCCCGCGCCCGCGCAGCAACCGCACGCCGTTCTTCTTGAGCAGGTACTCGACGCCCTTCGCGTTGCCATCGACGACGCCAGTTTTGTATTTACGGACCGCCGGCAAGTCCAGTTCGACGCCCGACACGCGAACGCCAAAAGCGTCGGCGTGGCGCGCCCCGTCGAGCACCTCGGCCGAGTGAAGCAGCGCCTTGGTCGGGATGCAACCCCAATGCAGGCAGGTGCCTCCCGGTTTGGGAGCCTGCTCGATCACCGCGCAGCTCATGCCGAGTTGGCCCGCCCGGACGGCGGCGATGTAGCCGCCGGGTCCGCTACCGATGATCGCCAGGTCGTAGATCTTCGAATCGGCCACCGAACCGCCTCCACGAGGCCCGCTCCGCCGGCCTCCGACCGATGCCGCGAATGCCGTGCCGCATGACTGCGGCGACCGGCACTTCGCACGGCGTGTTTCGTGGGATCTGTGTGAGAACGGCACTCTATCCAACGCGCCGGACGGGCGTCAAGCGCCGCAGATGACTTCCGAGACCGCAACGGCGGCGCGAATGGGAGGCAATCCAGTGCTCGCCGCAGGCTTGTCCGGCCCGCCGCCGTTCGTTAGGGTTGTGCCGGCCCCGACGGTCGTCGCCATCGTCGTTCGCCCCCTCGGAACGGGACACCCACCATGGTCGAGCGTCTGTTCACGATCGAATCCGCGCATTCCGAGATCGAGCGTCTCCGGCCCATGGTCGAACGCATGACACGCGTCTATCGCGAGCTTTGCCGGCACCCTGCCTCCTGTCCGACGCCGGAAGGACGCGTCGAGCGGCACTATTTCCAACTCTTGGTCGGGCTCCAAGCGGTCGTGGATCGAATCGAGGGTTCAGGCGTGCAGGTGGCGGATCGGGAATCCGGCATGCTCGACTTTCCGGCGGTTCGAGACGGTCGCGCGGTGCTCTTGTGCTGGAGGCTCGGGGAGCCGGCGGTCTGTTTCTGGCACGAGCGCGGCGAAGGACTCGACGAGCGGCGGCCGGTTCACGAGTGAGCGGCCCTCAGGGTTTGGCTGACGGCGGGCCGGATGCTAACGTGAAGGAACGGTTTCTCTCGCATCGACGGAGGCACTCGTGGTCGGCTCCGATTCGCTCTCGATTCTGCACCGACGGCCTGACGGCGACGAAGCCGTTTCGCAGACCGCGTATACAACTCGTGTCCAGGACTTCGTGAATTGGGGGCGCAAGCATTCGTTGTGGCCGATGCCGATGGGTTTGGCCTGCTGTGCCATCGAGTTGATGGCCACAGTCGGACCCCGTTACGACATGGCGCGGTTTGGGGCGGAGGCTCTGCGTTTTTCTCCTCGACAGGCCGACCTGATGGTCGTGTCCGGAACGGTGACGAAGAAGATGGCTCCGGCCGTCCGCAGGATCTACGACCAGATGCCCGACCCGAAGTGGGTGATCTCGATGGGCGCCTGCGCATCGTCCGGCGGAATGTATCGCTCGTACGCGGTCGTCCAGGGGGTCGACGAGATTCTGCCCGTGGATGTTTACGTAAGCGGGTGTCCGCCGCGGCCCGAAGCGTTACTCGAAGCGATTATGGAGATTCAGCGCAAGATCACTCGCGGCGAGAAATCAGCCGCGGAATTATCGCGCGGCTCCGACTAACCCCGACGCTTCGCGCTCGCGTCATTCCGGGCCGGCGGCGGAAGGTTTGCGTGATCCGGTGAACGCTGAATCCGGCGCCGCTTCGCTCGCGGCGCGACTCGCCCGGGAAATCGAGCTTGGTGGCCCGATCAGCTTCGCGACCTTCATGGATCGGGCGCTCTACGACCCCGCCGACGGCTACTACTCACGCGGGGCGGCGCGGCTTGGTCCCGAGGGCGATTACTTCACGGCGAGCGACGTCGGCACGCACTTCGGTCGCGCGCTGGCGCGGCAACTCGTCGACATCTCCGCGGTGATCGCGCCGGACGGTCCGTTTCCGATCGTTGAGATCGGCTGTGGGCGGGGGCTGCTCATGCGCGACCTGCTCGATACACTCGGCGAGATCCAGCCGTCGCTCTACCGGCGTGTGCGGCCGATCCTCGTCGACCGTTCAGCACGGATGCGGGTGGCGGCCGGCGCTCGCGTGCCGGAGGCCGAGGTCTATGGCTCCGTTGACTTCGCAACGCTCGACTGCGCCTGTATCTTGGCGATCGAGTTGTTCGATGCGCTGCCCGTGCACCGCGTGCGGCGTCACCGAGCCGAGCTGGTCGAGGTTGGGGTCGGGCTCGATGAGCAGCGCCGATTGGTCGAGACCGAGATCCCTGCCCCGCGCGAGATCGTGGAACTGGCCCGGAAGTACGGCGCTGCGGCGCTCGACGGCGACGAGGCCGAGGTCTGCCCAGCGGCCGCGCAAGCGTTGCGAGAACTTCTCGCGGCGGTCTCGCGCGCGGTCCTGCTGGTATTCGATTACGGCGACACGGCGCAAAGGCTGTACGCGCACCGACCGCAGGGAACCCTGGTGGCCTACCGAAAGCATCAGGCCCGATCTGATTTGCTCGAGTTCGTAGGGGACCAGGACCTGACCGCGCACGTGAATTTCTCGCTGATCGAGGACACGGCCCGCGAGGTTGGAGCCCTCGTGCTCGGCCGAACGACACAGGACCGCTTCCTGATCGCCAACGGGATCCTCGAGGTGTTCGAGCCTGGGTCGAGTGGCAGTCGCCCCGGGGCACGGGAGTCGAAGCAAAGGCTTCAGGCCATGCAATTGATCCATCCGTCGGGCATGGGGCGGATCTTTAAAGTCTTGGCTTTGGCTCAAAGTCTAGCGCCGCTACCCGATTTGGTGGGATTTCGCGATCCGTTCGCCTCCGATCCAGCGCCGCAATCGCGGTGATTGGAAAGTTGATGGGCTCGTGACGGATCGACCGGACGATTCCAGCCAAAAATCGAGAGTCCCTCTATGCCAGGACTTCAAACCAGGGTATATTCAGGGGTCGGGTCCGCGCCTCGGCGGCTGTGGCCCCGCGAAATAACGAAGGGGGAGTCATGCTAAGGATCCGTCGTGTCGGAGTGCTGGCCCTGTTCGCCGTGACAGCGGTCGCGGCCCGAGAGCTACCGTCAGGGTTTCGCTTGGAACCGATCTTCGGAGGGCTTTCCCGGCCCTCAGCGATCGCTTCGACGCGTGATGGGCGCTTACTGATCACCGAGCGCACCACAGGAACTGTCCGCGTCGCCATCGGCGGCGAGCTCCAAGCCGCGCCCCTGTGCACGATCCCGGTCGACCCGACCGGAGAGGGTGGACTGCTGGGGATCACCGTGCACCCGAACTTCGCAGTGAACGGCTGGATCTACCTTTACTACACCGACCTGACCACGGGCAACAATCAAGTGCGACGCTACGTGGTCGGCGGCGGCAGTTGCACCGCGTCGATCCTCGTCCTCGCGGATCTCGGCGCCGGCGGCGCCGTTCTGCGAAACGGCGGTGGACTGGCCTTCGGCAACGACGGCAAACTCTACGTCGCGACCGGGGATGTCCAGGTGCCCGCGAACTCCCAAGACCTCGGCGTGCTCGAGGGCAAGATCTTGCGGCTCAACGACGACGGGTCGATCCCGTCGACCAACCCGAGCCCGACGAGTGCCGTGTTCGCCCGCGGCGTCCGCGACGGACGGGGCCTGGCGATCGGTCCGGCGGGCCAGATCTACGCTAGCGACCGCGGGAGCGACGTCGAGTCCGCTCACGACGAGCTGAATCGGGTCACCGGAGGAGCCGACCTTGGCTGGCCGGCAACGACGGGAACGGGACTCGCCGCCTGGCTACCGACGATCGGTGTCCACGGCGTGGCCTTCGGCGCGGACGGGCTACCGAACGAGACCGCCGACGCCCGCGATAGCGATCACGATCGATTCGGGGACGACGGCCTGCCCGGCAAGGCCCGCGTGGACGATAACGCCACCGGTGAGTGCGTCGGATCTGTCAACCGCGGTGCCACCTGTTCGAGTAATGCGGATTGCCCGCCGCGCCCGCCTTCAGAGTTCGCTTACTGCGAGTTCCGCGACGACAGCGCCGAGTACTGCCCAGGCGGCTCACCGATCTACGACGACGCCTGCGGTGCGGCGACCGGCGCCGGGGTCGACGAACCTGACGAGTCTTACCGAACGAGCCTTTACACGACGGCCGGCGGCGAACTCCGCCGAGCCGTGTTGACCGGTGCTGGGCTGGACACGCTGTCCGCGTGGAGGACGTTCCTGAATTCGTCACCCGCGAACCCGACCGCGCCGCCGCCCCCGATCACCGATTGCCCGACCGATTGGACCGGGATCATGACCGGTGCCGACGGTTGGCTCTACGCGTTAGCCACGAACGGTGGTGGCGCCGGTGCCGGTGCGTTGTATCGCGTCACTCACCGCGGAGCGCCGGGTCCGCGCGAGGTTTCACCCCCCGGAAGTCCGTTCTACCTTCGCATCGCCAAGGGCTCGTCCTCCAGCGAGTTGCTCGTTTCCTGGGAAGATCTGCGCGACGACGCCAAGCAGCCGCGCAATTCGGGCACCACGATTCTCGCTCCGGAACGCGAGTACACGATCTGGCGCGGCACGATCGGTAGCTGGACTTCTCACGTGCCACTCATCAGCGCCACGCCGGGGGCGCCCACCAACGACGCGATGCGTCGCGAATCGATCTCGACGCCGGCGGGGACGAACGAATATTTCCTGGTTTCGGGACGCGGGGACAACCTCGAAGGCTCGCTCGGAAAGGCCTCGACCGGCGTCGAGCGCATCGGCTATCCCGTGACCGACCTGTGTCAGAGCCTCGGCTACTACCAGTCCCCCGGTGGACCGTTGTTCTCGTGCGGCAAGAATTTCTCCTTGCTCGACGAGTTTGGGCTGTCCGAATCGCTCTACGAACGGCGGGGCGAGGTCATCATGTTCGACCTTTCGGCGATCTGGTGCGGGCCCTGCCAGAGTCAGGCGAATTTCATGGAGAACCTCTACCAGGACTTCAAGGATCGCGACGTTTCGCTGCTCACGGTCCTGATGGACGAGGATTCACAGACTCAGACCTACGAGGGCCGACCGACGCCGGCGGAGTGCCGGAATTGGTCGGACCGTCCAACCGCGCCCGATCACACGTTCACGTGCATGGTCGAGCCCAATGGTCCGCCGAAGGTTGCTTGGACATCGTATAATGTTTCGTTCGCGCTACCGACGAACGTGATTCTCGATAACGGACTTCGCGTTGTCTACGCGGCAGCCGGATACAATGAGACGGCGATCCGTCAGGCGCTGGACGCGCTAGTCGGACCCGGTGATAGTTGCCTGCATTGATCTCGGTCGCGAAGTCTGCGATCTGGGCGGCGAGCTTCGCGCTCGCCGCCACGCTCGTCTTGGCCGACGACTCCCAACCGCCAGCGCCGGACTCGACCGCGCCAACGAGCGTGACCCAGGCGCTGCAAGCCGAGTCCGGGATCGCCGTCCAAACGCTCTGCACCAACTGCAATAACGCCGATCTGTCGATGGGCGCGTTGGGTAACGATCACGTCGAGGTCGTTTGCGACGACATGCCGATCGCATCGGGTCTGGGCCAAATTTACCTGCTCTCGGTGATGCCGGCGACGATGCTGGACAAGGTCAAGGTACGCAAGGGCGCGGGGAATCCCGCGCTCGACGGCGGCGCCGTTGGCGGCGTGATCGAGTTCGAGCGACGCGAGCCGCGCCCGGGCGTGCAAGTCAACGCGATGGCCGACGCCGGTGGCTTCGGCTGGCGCGGGACCAAGGTCGATCTGTCGGGCGAGTCCGGGAGGCTTGGCGGATTTCTCGTCGGCTCGTTGTCGCAGTCCGATCTCGTCGACGCCAACGACGATGGTAACCCCGACATGCCGTCGTTCGATCGTTACACGGTGGAGGGCGCCGGCGAAGTCAAAATCGGCCGCGATGGCGTCCTGGGTGTCGGGCTGTCGGCCTACCGCGAGTCCCAGGCGGACGGTCCGGCCGCCTACGACTCGCTTCTTTCGACGAATTCGACCTTCAACCCCACCGGCCGCGTGCTCTACAACCGCGAAAACGTCGAGCTCGATCGCGACCAGCTCGATGCGAGTTTTAGAACTCGATTCGGTGACGGATCCAAGATCCAGGTCCAGGCGCTCGTCGTCGATCGGGCGATGCGCGTCGAGGAAACCGACCGCTCGCCGTCCTTGGTCATCCCCGGATTCGCGCCCCCGGGATTCAGCGAGACCTACCTGATCGACGAGACCGATCGACATGCCGGCGCGCAGTGGGCACGTCCGGTCGGCAGCGAAACGATCCTGCGCGCGGGCGCTTCGATCGCCGAGTTCGAGTACGACATCGTCGATCGCAACTACAACAACCTCGCCTCCTTGCCGCCGGAGTTCAAGTTCAACGAGCGCGTGCGGGAGAGCGGGGTCTGGTTCGAGGCCGAATCGATGCTGTCGGGTTCGGTGACGGTCTCTGCGGGTCTGCGTTGGGCCGATTTCGATTATGTGGATAGCGAGGATCGGCCCCAGTGGACCGTCTACGATCTGCCTGAGGGAGACCGCATCCTGCCGCGTGCCGCCGTCAGTTGGAAGCCGAATCCGGCCTGGCAACTGCGCGCGTCGGGCGGGGCGGGCTTCCGCGCGCCGCAGCCGATCTACGAGGAGGTCTGCTGTGGTCGGCGCTATCGGAACAACCGCGGCATCGAGACTGAGAACTCGGCGGCCTACGGCCTCGAGGCGACCTACCAACCTGGGCCGAAGTGGAAGATCGCCGGCGCGGCCTTCGTGACCGACTTTACGAACCGCGTGATCAAGATGATCACGCTCTCGGACAGCTTTCGGCCGACCTACCAGAACGTCAACGTGCCCGAGGCGCGCTACGCTTCGCTCGATCTCGACGGACGAGTCGCGGCCACGAACTGGCTTGCGGTCAAGGCGTCGGCCTCTTGGCTCGACGCTTCGAATCGCTCTTCGGGCGATCAGATCCCGGCGCTCGTCGATTTTTTCGGCGTCCCGGAGACACGCGACTTCACCCTAAGTGAGATTCCCTACTTGCCTGAGCGCCGGGGCAGCGTGGGCTTCGATCTTCGACCTCCGGGATTTTGGGAAGTTGGAATCAATCTCGCCGCGCTGTACACGGGCTCGATGAAGATTCAGCGCTTCGAGGATTTCCCGCTGCCCGAGTTGGGATATGACGAGGCCGACTTCGTTGACACCGGAGGTTTCTGGACGGCCAGCGTCGAGGCTTCGAAGACTTTCTCGAACAAGGTCGCGGTCTTCGCCGGTGTGGACAATCTCACCGACGAAGTACAGTCGACGCTCGGCGATCCACACTTCGACTACAACTGGGGGCCGCTGCGGGGCCGCTACGTCTACGCCGGCGCCCGCTATTCGTTCGCCTCACGCAGCAAGGACTCCTGAGCGTCTCAGCCCGGGCGGGTCTCAGCGCCTATTCCGCGGCGATCTCCTTGGCGGCGACGTCGGGGAACTCCTGGCGCAGGCGGGACAACGCAGCCTGGGCGTCGTCGATCGCGCCGGTTTTACGATGGATGAGCACGAGGCCAACCAGCGCTTCGGCTTGAATCTGCGGCACGGCGGAGTCTTGAACGAGGCTTTCAAGTTGGGCGATCGCCCCTTTGGTCTCGCCGATCGTCGATTGGGCCAGCGCCAGGTGGAGTCGCATCGTGTCACGAAGCTCGGCGGGGATCGGCTGTTTGTGCTTCAGCTTGCGGCGCAAAACCTCGACCGCGGCACGTGAATTGCCGACTTCGCGAAAGTACTGCGCGAGCCGGTCGACCGCGGCCGGATCGGCCTCCTGGTCGCGGCTTTGGAGGTAACCGGCGTAGCCGGCGCGTACCCGCTCCATTTGGGTCGCTAACAGGGTCGCGTCGATCAATCCAGTGAGGCGCGCGATCTCGCGGCCACGTCCGTCGAGGAACAGCAGCGCCGGCAAGGCTTCGACCTCGTGGCGCTCGACGAACGTCTCCTGCGCGTCATGGTCGACTTTCAGGGGGATGAACGCCGTCATCGCCTGCACCACGCGGGGGTCGCGATAGGCCGTCTCGTCCATCTTTTTGCATGGAACGCACCAGATCGCCCAGACGTCGACGAGGATAGGTCGGTCGAACTCGACGGCCTGTGACAGCGCGCGGGCGGGGTCGTGAATCCAGGCGATCTCGTCGGCGTAGGTCCCGGGCCCCGGCGCGAACGCGAACGCGAGAAGAAGAGTCGAGGCTCGAACGCCTCGGGCGACGGTCACTAGCATTGCGATTCTCCGGTCGGGCCGAACCGAGCCGCCCCGCGCCAAGAGTATACCCGACCGACACGGCCGGTCGATTATACTGACCGCGATGGCGCGCGACGAGATCTTGTCACATGAAGGGATCGAGGCGCCGGTTCTCGATCGCGGATTGGTGACCACGGGCGAGGTGGCGACCCGCGCGGTCGCTGAGTTGCTGGCGCGCCGGTGAGTGGCGTCGCCGCACGCGCGGGCGCGATCGTCGCGTTCTGGGATGCCGGGGAGCTAACGCTGGGCCGGGTCCTCAGTGACGCTCCGGAAAAACTGTCGATCGTCAACGAGCGGGGGCAGGAACGTCGCGTTGCGCCCACGCGTATCGTCGGTGAAGTGGTGGGGCCCAGCGGGGTGGCTCGGGCCGGCGACGATGCGGCGCTCTGCGAGACCGCACGCCGCGTTCGTGAGGTGGCGACGACGATCGATGTCGCCGCGCTATGGGAGATCCTCAGCGAATTGGGGCCGACCGAGATCCATCCCGTCCGCGGGTTGGCCGATCTGGCGGTCGGTCGGAGCGACGGCGAAGCGCAGACAGCGTTGATCCTGGCCTTGCAAAGTGATGGGCTGCGATTCGTCCGCCGGCCCGAGGGCTGGTTGTCGCGAAGCCCGGAGCAGGTAAGCGATCTCATCGCCGAGCGCCAGACCGCCGCGAGGCGGGCTCAGGAGGCGGAGGCGTTTTTCTCCGCGCTCGCCAGTGTCGGCCGGGGTGAGGCGTGGTCGCCCTCCGGGAGCGCGGTCGAGCGCCGGCATCTGGAGGCGTTGGAGTCCCTCGCCGTTCACGAAGATCTTGTTCCTGATCTCGATCGCGAGCCGGCTCGGGCCGCGCTCCAGGCCTCGGGTATCGCCTACGATCGCGTGCCCGAGGGCGCCTTCCGGCTCCTGCGGCGCCTGGGGGTCTTCAGCGACGATGACGAAAACCTCCAGGTCCGTCGCTTCGGCCTCAGAATACGGTTTCCCGACGAGGTGCAAGCCGAGGCCAGTCGGGCGGTGTCGCGCGGCTTTGCATCGACCGGGCGTCGCGACCTGACCGGAGTGACGGCGGTTAGTATCGACGGGCCGCGAACGCGCGAAATCGACGATCTGCTCTCGGTGCAGATTCTCGACGAGGGAGCCTGGCTCGTCGGCGTGCACATCGCCGACCCGGCTGAGTTCGTTCGTCCCGGTGATTGCGTCGATGTCGAGGCCGCGGCACGCGGCGTGACGCACTACATGCCCGATCTGAAACTACCGATGCTCCCGACCTCGATCTCGGAGGCCGCGGCGAGCCTCCAGGCGGGCCAGGAGCGTCCCGCGCTCAGTTTTCTGGTGACGGTCGATGCCTCGGGTGAACCGCGCGAGTTCGAGATTGTGCCGTCGATCGTGCGCAGCCGGGAGCGGCTCGACTATGGGGAGGTCGATCGGCGGCTCGCGCAGGCGACCGGCGCGCATCTCGACGAGTTGCGTGCGCTGGATGGTTTCGCCCGCGCCCGATTGGCGGCGCGGTTAGCTCGCGGCGCTGTGCAACTCGATCTGCCCGACGTCGATCTCGTGGTCGCCGCGGACGGGTCGATCGAGATCGAACGACTCGAAGCGGATTCGGCTGCGCGGCTGCTGGTCAGCGAGGCGATGATCGTCGCTGGCGAGGTCGCGGCGCGAGCTGCGCGTGAGGCCGGGCTGCCGGTGATCTACCGTCGGCAAGCGGCGCCGGACTCGACGGCGCAACGCGGCATCAGGTTGTCCGATCCGATCGCCGCCCGACGGGTCCTGCGCGGCATGAGGCGCGCAGAGAGCGGCCTCGAGCCCGGGGCGCACGGATCACTCGGCCTGCCGGCCTACACCCAGGTGACTTCGCCGCTGCGGCGCTATCAGGATCTCGTGACCCATCGCCAGCTGCTGGCCTGGATCCGCGGCCAGACGCCGCCCTACGATGCCGAGGCGATGCAGCGGATTGTGGGCACGACCGAGTCGGCCGAGGCCGACTCCCGCCGCGCCGAGCGGGTCGCGGATGAGTACTGGAAGCTGCGCTGGCTCGAGCAGCGCGTCGGAGACGTCTTGCAGGCGTTGGTCCTCGAAACCGATCCGCGACCGACGGTGCTCCTGCGAGAGGTGGCTCGCGAGCAGCCGCTTCCGGGACTCGGCGGCTACGAGCCGGGCCAACTGATCGCGGTCCGAATCGAGGCCGTAAAACCGCGGGCCGGAATCTTGGTGCTGAGAATCCAACGCTGATGCCGTCGCGCCCTGGACGGGCTCCGTGGGCGCGGTCATGATGACCGGTTCACGGAGGCAGACCGATGATTCTCCCGTCCCGCCACCAGCCCGATCTCCCGCTCGACCGATTGTTGACGAGCACCGGGCCGAATGCCGAGGCGACCCCGCTCGACGTGTTGTTCGTCGGTGCCGGTCCCGCGGGTCTCGCCGGGGCGATCCGTCTGGCTCAACTGTGCCGGGAGAATCCGAGGCTCGGCGCGCTCGAGATCGGGGTGCTGGAGAAAGCCGCCGGATTGGGCGAGCACAACTTGTCGGGGGCCGTAGTCGATCCTCGTCCATTCCGGCAGCTGTTCCCCGATGTGGCCGAGGCGGATCTTCCGTTCGTCGGGCCGGTACCGGGTGAGCGGGTCTACGGATTGACGGGACGCGGCAAGCTGCGCATCCCGACCCCGCGCGAGATGCGCAATCACGGAAATTGGGTCGCGTCGATCTGCGAGATCGTACGTTGGCTCGGCGAACGCGCGGAAGGGTTAGGAGTCAACCTGTTCACCGGCTTTCCCGCCGAATCGCTGCTCACCGACGGAACACGCGTCGTCGGCGTGCGCACCGCCGCGGGCGGTCTCGATCGGGACGGCAATCCGGGCGCCGACTACATGCCGCCCAACGATCTGACCGCCCGCGTCACCGTGCTGTGCGACGGTACACGATCGATGCTGGCCCAGGCCTGGTGTCGCTGGCAAAAAGTCGGTTCCGCAAATCCACAGCTCTACGCGCTCGGAG
>JANNRU010000070.1:0-2133 GCA_031401755.1 Acidobacteriota bacterium
GCGGCCCGAAGAGAACTTCAGACTTCTCGCCCGGAGGTGCCGTCCTAGCGGCCTTTCGCCTCGCCCCTTCCGGCTTTCGCCGGCTCTTTCGCCTTGGAGAGCTCGATCGGACGGTCAGAGCGCTCGTCGAGTTCGTGACGGAGCTTCCGTCAAGCGATACGCGCGCGGCCGGCAGCTACCGCTCGCTGTCGGCCCGTATCCTCCTGCGGTTCTTGGACGCGGGACTGACCTTAGTTAGGCGGCGTGAGGCTGTACTTCCTTCTTGACTCGCTTCCCCCTCGCCGCAGTCGCAACCTTGAGGTCGTAACCCGACTGCAGGTTGAGCCAGAACTGCGCGCTTGTCCCAAGGAACCGCGCCAACCGGAGCGCGGTGTCGGGGGAAATCCCGCGACGTTCCCGGACGATGTCGTTGACCCGGGGCGCGGGCACGCGCAAGGCGATGGCGAGCGCGCTGGCGGACAGGCCCATAGGTTCCAAGTACTCCTCGCGAAGAATCTCGCCGGGGTGAATGGCTCTCATTCCGTTCATAGGTTCATCCTCAATGGTAGTCCACGATCTGCACGGCGGCGGGTCCGGCGGTGGTCCACCGAAAACAGATCCGCCATTGGTCGTTGATCCGAATGCTGTGTTGTCCGAG
The DNA here is from genome assembly GCA_031401755.1 of Acidobacteriota bacterium. Lineage (GTDB taxonomy): Bacteria > Acidobacteriota > Polarisedimenticolia > Polarisedimenticolales > Polarisedimenticolaceae > JANNRU01. The sequence goes on from JANNRU010000070.1 coordinate 638, forward strand.
GCGATCGCCCTTGAGCGCCTCCAGTCGATTCTGTGGGGGCGAGGCCAGATCGCGAAGCTCATGGGCGCGATCGAGCATCTCGAGCTTCCGCGTGGCTACCCGTTCGATATTCGCGAACCGCGGCACGCGGACTCCGGAGAACAGCCGCTCCGCCCGGGCGTCCGAGAAGGAGACAATCACGCGGGGATCGTATAACGGACGGCGTTATATGGCAACAGGAACGATTTGAGCTCCGACATCGGCGGCGCGGCTCCTGCTTGCATCGAGTGGAAGGGGCCGGCGGCGGCCTCAGGAAAATGGTTCGGTCCGCTCTGGGCGCGGCGTTGGAATTGGCGTGATGAACTCGGCCTTGCGGCGTCCGGTTTGGGACGGCGGCGGCGAGTTTCCGTCTATCGTCCTACCGTCGGCGCTGGGGCGCGCGGATAGTCTTCAGGAAGTCTTTCATCTGCTTGCGGTACTGCCTGACCGCGTTGGCGAAGACCTCGCGCGTCACCGGGACGAAGGCGCCACGCATCGCCCCGGGAACTCCCGCGAGAAGGTAGCCATCACCGTGTTGCACGACACTCCCCGCGGTGCTGAGGCGCTCGAGGGACTCCGTCAGCTCCTCGAAAGTGATCATCAGATGCTGCCGGTAGTCCACGAACCGGATGACGTCGACCAGGGTCTTGGGCTTCTCGGCCGTGCCGCCGATGATCCCGTCGTGCACTTCGCGGTCGAGGTTCAAGAGGGCGGCCCGTAGGCTCGATCCACCCAGGCCTGGAACAGCCGGCCGAACACCGGCGGCCTCTCGATCCCGGAGATCATCGACTCCACGTCCTCGCGCGAAAATCGCAGAATGCGGTGGGCCACGGTCAGCCAGATCCTGAATCCCATCGCCAACCCGGGGAAAGGCACGATCGACATCGACAGGACCATCCCCACCGCGTGTCTGAATGGCACCGGGTCGGTGTCGCCGAGGCCCACGGTCGCGGTGTACGCGAGCCCTGCGCCCGCGATCAGGACCAGGAGAATCGGGATGATGATCCCGAGCATCAGAGCCACCAGGACCCATCGCCGCGTTCGCGACCCGAGCGCCATGCCCTCAAGCGTACCGCGGCCACGCCACAGGGTCCTTCTGGGGCTCCGGCATCGAGACTCGGCACGACAACTGTGAATTGTTCTAGGCTTGGGCAAGCAACCCCGCGAATGGCCAATGAGAAGCCTGACTCAGTCACTTCCCAAGATCAACCAGCCGATCCTGATTGTGCAATCCAAAGACACGCTCTTAGACCACGCGGCTCTGGCCAAGCGCTTGCCGCCGCGGATCCGGATCGAGGAGAGAATCGATCTGGGCAATGGCCTGTTCTACGCGGACCCCAAGAGCCTGGCCTCCGCGCCCCTCGCTTTCCTAACGCTTGATTCAAAACGCATCCGATCCTCGACAAGTGCGAAGTAGAAAAGAATGCCCCGGCTCCTGATCTCCTGCGGGGAACCCTCCGGCGAGTTTTACGGCGCAG
>JANNRU010000071.1:0-17621 GCA_031401755.1 Acidobacteriota bacterium
TCCGAGCTCGTGAAAGGCGTGTGGTGCCCATCGACGCATTTCGCCGGGTCGCAGGTTGCGTCCTTTACGGCGACGCATCAGTTTGCGTAGCCGCATCCAGACGCAGCTGTCGACCTGGTTGAATTTCGTCGATGCGTTGCCAGTCGCGAAGTAGTCGCCCCAGTCACGGATCACCGGAGTGATCTTCGCGATCGTCTCGCGCAGATCTCGATGACACACAGCACCCGGAGCCAGTTCCTTCACGTGCTGCTTCACCCGCTTCACGCTGCTCGTCGAGAAACGACAGGTAGATGTTCGACAGCAGCGGAGAGATCACGCCGCCCTGCGGTGTCCCGCTCAGCAGCTTCGTCTCGCGTCCATCTTCCATCACTCCTGCATCGAGCCACATCCTGACCAAGCTCAGCACCCGAGGATCGCTCACGCGTCGTTGCGCTCGTTCCATCAGGATCTGCGGATAGCTTAAACAAACCGCCGTTCCGTTCTCTACTCTGGTACGAGCCCGGGTCCAGTCTACAACGTCTATCGCGGCATACTCGGCGGGCTCGGCGGGCTCGGCACCGCGAACTACGGCCACTGTCTGGCGAACGGTGTCTCGGTGAATTGGCTCGCGCTCAACGAGACCCTGCTACCGGGTGCAGGCGTGTGCTACTTGGTGAGCGCGGTGTTGCCGAACGGTGAAGGCGGGCTCGGCACCGATTCGGCGGGGAACCGCCGGCCGAATCTGCACCCGTGCCCATGACCCTGCGTCAGTCCTTCGAATTTGTGGATCTGACGCTCGCCGCCTGATGAGCCCTCAGAAATACTTCAGGCCCAAAACCCGATGCGCCGCCGGACCCGAGCTCGCAGTCCCTTCGGCCAACGGCTCAACGCGCACGTCGTCTTGGATGTTGTCGTAGGTCGCACCGCCGATGCGGATCTCGCCGGCCACGGCCTCTCGGCAATACCGAAATGCCTGATTGACCACGTGCCCGATCGCGGTGTACTCGACGCGCCTGTCCGTACCCATGTTTCCCAGCAGGCAATCGCCGCCGTTGATGCCGACGACTAGCTCCAACTTTCCAAACGCGTCGTTCTTGTTCCACCATTTCTCGCGCAGTCGCGGGAACGCGTCGCGGAGATCGAGAGCCGCAAAGACCGCGCGTTGTGGATCGGAGGGCCCGTAGCGCGGGTCGTGGGCGACCGGCGCCCCGTAGATCGCCATCAGCGCGTCTCCCAGGAACTTGTCCACCGTCCCCTCGTATTTGAAGACCACGTGCGAGCCGAGCGAGAAAAACTCGCGCAAGAAACCGACCACTTCTTCCCCGGGAACCGTTTCCGCCAGTTCGGTGAAGCCGCGGATGTCGGCGACCAGCACGGTCACGTTGCGGCGCTCGCCGACCAACGTCTTGCTCGACGGGTCGCGAAACAGCTGCTCGGCGATGTGCGGGGTGACGTAGGACTCAAAACGCCGCCGGACTCGCTCGGCCTCCTCTTCGCGGCTCCGTGCGTGATCGTGCAACTCGCGGTAGAGACGAGCGTTTTCGAGCGCTCCGGCAACCTGGCTGGCCAGCACGGTCAACCAGGCCGCGTGCTCGGGCGAGTACGCATTGGGTTCGACGCTCTCCAGCACCACGACGCCGAGCACGCGCTCCTGGGCGATCATCGGCACCGTCAGCTCCGAGCGTGACTGACGGCCGTCAGCTGTGCGGGCCGGAACGTAGTCCGGGTCGGTGGCCACATCGTCAACGATCACGGCCGCCCGCGTCGAGACTGCCCGACTGATCACGCCCTCTCCCAGACGGAGCACGCGCTCTTTGACGATCGCGTCGTCATAGCCGGCAGCGACACGCCAGGCGAACTCGCCCCTGGTCGAATCGAGCAGGAAAATGGCGAAGAAATCGTGATCAATAACCCTGCGCGTCAAGGCTGCCACGCGCTCGAGCAGTAGATCTTGATCGAGGATCGAAGAGATCTCGCGCCCGATCTCGTGCAGAGTCTCCATCGCCAGAACGTGGCGGCGGCGATCCTCGAACATCTCGACATTCGAGATGGCCACGGCGATCGGTCCGCCGAGCGTCGCCATGATCGTGACGTGCTCGGAGGTGAAAAAGTGCGGCGTGCGGCTCTCCATGTTCAGCACACCGATGATCTTGTCCTGGTGGAACAACGGCACGGCGAGATTCGCCCGAAAGACTTCGCCGTTCGGCGGGTAGTAGTCCGGATGTCCGGTGACGTCGCCGACACAGATCGCCTTCCCCGCGCGAATCGCCGCGCCGCAAAGACCGCGATCGGCAGGATAGACGGCCTCCTTCGCGCGCTCGGCCACGTAACCCGCGCCGCCGAGCCAAACGAAACGGCCCCCGGCTTCGTCGAGGCGAAAGATGCCGAGAACGTCGTAGTCGATCAGGCCGCGGACCAGAGTGGCGATGCGTTCGAGGAGTTGTCCGAGATCGAGAATCGAGGTCATCTCGCGCGAGACGTGCAGGAGCGTGTCCAGCGTGCGCGCCCGCTGGACGTCGAGGTTCACTCGGGCCAGCTTCAAATCGGCGTGCAGCGCCCGAGCGTCGGGGTAGCGTGCCTTCGGATCCTTCTCGGTGCAGCGCCGGACGATTGCCTGCAGCTCCGCGGGAGCTTCCGGGTTCAGGTCACCCACGGGCGGTGGATCGCGGTGCAGGATGTCGTAGAGCACATCGACATCCGAGTCCCCCGCGAACGCCGGCCTGCGCGTCAGCATCTCGTAGAGCACGACGCCCAGCGAAAAAATGTCGGCTGGCGCGCCGGTCGGTCTCCCGGCGGCTTGCTCGGGAGACATGTAGGCCACGGTCCCCATCACGGCACCCTCGCGGGTCAACTTCGTCGCGGCCTCCGAGCTCGCGGAGGCATCCTCGACGTCAACCACCTTGGCCAACCCGAAGTCGGTGATCTTCGGATAGCCGCGGGGCGTCAGAATGATGTTGTCGGGTTTGATATCCCGATGAACGATGCCCGCCGCGTGGGCTTCGCCGAGCGCGTCGGCGACCGCCAGGGCGATGTCGATCACCGAGCGGACTTCGATCGGGCCTTCGGCCAGTCGCCGCCCCAGTGTCTGCCCTTGGACGAACTCCATGGCGATGACATCTTGGTCGTCGACCTGTTGCAATTCGTAGATCGTCGCGATGTACGGATGATTCAGCGCCGAGGCCAGACGGGCCTCGCGCAGCAAGCGTGCGCGCGCTTGACCGTGGTTCAGGACCTCGCGGCGCAACAACTTCAAGGCGACCAGCCGTTCGAGACGCGAATCCCAAGCCTTGTAGACGACGCCCATCCCCCCCTCACCGATCTTTTCGATCAGGCGATAGTGGGCGATCTCGCGTCCGGCTGAACCTACGTCGTCGTGCATCGATGACCCGCACGCTGCTGGGCGTTCGCCTATCCTAGAGCATCCGCTTCGAATGCCACCATCGGGCTCCGTCGACGACCCGATCGTGGTAGCCTGATCACGAACTGGAGGGGTCGGGCGATGCAGCTCGAGCGACGGTGGCACGACGCGGCCGAGATTTTCACGCTAACGGGAGATCTCGTGCTCGGCGGTCCGGAACTGGAGCTGCGGTCGGAAACCCAGACTGCACTCGAGGACGGGCGCTCGTTGCTTGTGCTCGATCTGTCAGGCATCGTGCGGATCGACAGTGCCGGAATCGGCGAGCTGATCTCTTGCCTGAAGCAGGCACGCAAATGCAACGCCAGACTCGTGCTCTTGCGTCCATCCCGGCGAGTGCGAGACGCGCTTTTGCTCTGCGGGCTCGACCAGTTGATCGAGATGTACGTCGACGAGGCTGAGGCCGTCCGCCAGCGCCCCTGATCGAGGCGCTTCCTGCCTGAATCATCGCGCTGCGGCTCGATGGTCCCTATCGAAGCGACGATCGGTCCGTGCGAGGCCCCATCGGGGCCGGCGCTCGATCCGGGCAGTTCGATCCTTGATTTCGACCCGAATCGTCGAGGAGTTGACCGGCGGCGGCCCCGGGGCTCTCGGCTCGTGTCGCGAGGATCGCGTCGAGTTCACGCACCAGCGCTCGCAGACGCGCCTCGCTGACATCCGGCGCGAGTATCCTGTTCTGTTCGATCTCCTGAACCTTCTGATAGTTGTTGATTACCGCGCCGACGATCAAATTCACAAGCAGAAAGGTCGCCACGACGATCCAGGTGACCTGGTAGGCGGTGAAGGTCGCGACCGGCGTGCCCGTGGCGGCGAGTTCGTAACGCATCTGCGTCCAGTCGTCCCCGGTCAGGATCCGGAAAAGAGTGAAGCAGGCTTCGTGCACGCTGGCAAAGTGGTGTCCCAACGGATGCCCGGCTCCCCCGAACAGCTTCACGCCGACGACCGCGTAGACGTAGAACAAAACCGCGGCCAGTAGCCCGACATGCTTCATGCTGGCGACCGAGCGCACCAGCACGTCGACGATCAGCCGCAGCTCGGGGATCGTCTTGATCAGACGCAGGACACGGAAGACGCGCAGCGTACGCAGCAGGGGGCCGATGCCGTTCGACGAGGGAATCAGGCCGGCGAGGACGATCACGAGATCGAACAGGTTCCACGGATCGCCGAGAAACGCCCGCGTCGAATGGCGCGCGGCAAACCGCAGCCCGATCTCGACCGCGAAGATCCCGAGGCAGAGCGCCTCCAGCAACGCGATCGCGCGCAGCGTCCCCGGGTCGGAAAGATAGGTGCTCAGCCCGATCAGTACCGCGTTGACAATGATCGTGCCGATGACGAACGCGTTGAACGGCCCAGACTCGACGAACTTTCGAAGGTGCATCGGATCAGCTCGTCAGGCCCCGCCGGTGCGGGGCAACTTCGACTTAGGGGCGGCGAGCGAGGCGACGATTCCCACCAGCAGGACGCCGAGCACGACGAACAGCGATGTCGTCGTATCGAACTTCCAGGGAGTGTGGACCAGCAGCATCTTGACCCCGATGAAGAACAGGACTCCGACGAGCGCCGGCTTCAAGTAGCGGAAGCTGTCGATCATGCTCGCCAGGCAGAAGTAAAGCGATCTGAGACCGAGGATCGCGAAGATGTTCGAAGTAAAGACCAGGAATGGATCGGACGTGATGGCGAAGATCGCCGGAATCGAGTCCACGGCGAAGATCAGGTCCGTGAACTCGACCATCACCAGCGCAAGAAACAGCGGCGTGGCCGCAACGACGCCGTTGACCCGCGTGAAGAACCGTTGACCGTCGTAATCGCTGGTGACATGGATTAGCCGTCGAACGAGCCGGATCAGCGGATTCTTGTCCGGATCGATGCCGTCGCTCTTGATCAACGCCATCTTGACCGCGGTCAGGATCAGAAAGCCGCCGAAGACGTAGACGATCCAGGAGAAACGCTGGATCAAGGCCGCACCGACCGCGATCATCCCCGCGCGCATGATCAACGCTCCGAGGATGCCCCAGAACAGGACGCGGTGCTGGTAGATCGCCGGGATCGCGAAGTAAGCGAAGATCATCGCGATCACGAACACGTTGTCCATCGCCAGCGACTTTTCGACGATGTAACCGGTCAAGAAGAGCTTGGAGGCCTCCCAACCGCCGACGTCGCGAATCGTGCCGTCGAGTTGAACGAGGTCTCGACCAAGCCCGAGCCATTGCCCCTCATAAGCGAAGTAGATCCAGACGTTGAAGGCCAGCGCCGTCGCGACCCAGACCAGCGTCCAGCTCAGGGCCTCTTTCATACGGACGATGTGCGCCTGCCGGTGGAAGACTCCGAGATCGAGCGCGAGGAAGGCGCAAACCAAGGCGATGAACCCGCCGTACAGCCAGATCGCTGGCGGGGCGGAGGACGTTGTTTCGACGAGGGCTTCGAACATCGATGTGGACTCTCCTGAATCTGGGATGAGTTCTCGGGATCATCTCGGACGCGGCCGGGACGAGCTGCACAGGGACTGCGGTCTGCCGGCGCGGTGACGCTCGGCCCGTTCCGGGATCTTCTAAGTCAGCAGGAATCGACGGTTTCGAACCTGGATGCGCATCGGGAATCCTCACGGGTTGTACAAGATAGTGTTACGACATTCGAGTATGGTTAACAAATGGATTTATTAGGATTGAAACATCGAAAAAATCGAAGTAATGTCACGCCATGAACTGGCTAAATTACCACCATTTGCACTATTTCTGGACCGTGGCACGCGAGGGCTCGGTTTCCGCGGCCTGCAGGCGGTTGAACCTGGCCCAGCCGACCGTCTCCGGACAGTTGCGGACCTTCGAGGCGGCGATCGGGCACAAACTGCTCGAACGTTCCGGGCGCGGCCTGAAGTTGACCGAGACCGGGCGCAGCGTCTACCGCTACGCCGACGACATCTTCGCGATTGGGGCCGAGTTGCTCGACGAGTTGCAGGGCCAACTGCCCACGGGTCGTCTGCGGTTGCGCGTCGGGGTCGCCGATGTCCTGCCGAAACTGATCGTCTACCGGACGCTGCTGCCCGTGCTGTCGCTGCCCGAACCGATCCGCCTGACCTGCTACGAAGGGAAGCCCGACGGCCTAATCGCCCGGTTGGCCTCCCACGACCTCGACGTCGTTCTCGCCGACACGCCGCTGACTCCGCAATCCGGCGTCCGGGCCTACAGCCATCGCCTGGGAGAGTCGGGACTCGCGGTGTTCGGGGCTCCCGCGCTGGCCCGGCGCTTCCGCAAGGGCTTCCCGCGATCACTCGACGGCGCCCCGGTGCTGCTGCCGACGAAGAACACCGCGCTCCGCCGGGTTCTCGACCCGTGGTTTGAAGCCCACGGGATCCGACCGGCGATCGGAGGCGAGTTCGAGGACAGCGCGCTACTGAAAGTCTTCGGCCAGTCGGGCGCGGGGCTATTCTTCGCACCCGAGGTGATCGAGCCCGAGGTTCGGCAGCAGTTTCGCGTGCAGACGGTCGGCCGACTTCCGGAGTTGAAGGAAACCTTTTATGCGATCTCGATGGAGCGCAAGATCCGTCACCCCGCCGTGGCGATTCTGACTGACGCCGCTCGCGAGCGTCTGGCTCATTTTGTCCCGCTGACGCGGTGAACGCGGCGGCGCGCGACGAGCGCCGCCGCGTCTCGATCAGTACTTGACCGAGCAGCCGTAGGGCTGGGTCGACTCGGTCTCGACTTTCTTTCCGGCGAGGAGGGCGTCGAGTGCGGCCGCGACGTAGTTGGTCGCCTTCGGCACGTCGGCCGCCTCGGTCGAGGCGATGCTGTCGATCGCACCGGCGTAGCGAACGACGCCTTCGCGATCGATGACGAACATGTGGGGCGTCGTCTTGGCGCCGTACCGCTTGCCCACGGCACCGTTACCGTCGAGCAGCACCGCCGTTGGCTTCGCCTTTTTCTCCGCGGTCAGCTCGATGGCGCGTTCCGGCGTGACGTGGCCTTGCTTTCCCGGCGCCGAGGAGATCACCGATAGCCAGACGACGCCTTGGTCGGTGAAGCGACCCTGCAGAGCCTGCATGTTGTCCGAGCCGTAATGCTTCTTCACGAATGGACAGTCGTGATTGAGCCACTCCACCACAACGACCTTTCCACGAAAATCGACCAGGGAATGCTCCGTGCCGCCCGCGTCGGTCAAAGTGAAGGCCGGGGCAGCCGAGCCGACCTGTGCGCCGTCGGCCGCCGCGGCGACTCCGGCGGCAACGAGCAAAGCAAGCAGGGCTCCAACACTTCGATTCACGATGCTCGAACTCATCAGCAACTCTCCTTTGTTAGGTTTCGGTTCGCAAATGGGTTTCGATCGCACGCAGCACGATCGAGGGGGTCAAGACGGTGGACAGCACGACCGGTTCGGCGCTCCGGTCCGTGCCGTAAAGCACGTTGAGCGGCACGCCGCTGCGGCCGAATGCGGCGAGCGCGCGGGTAATCTCGGGATCCTGGCTCGTCCAGTCGGCGCGCATGGCCACGATATCGTTTCGCCGAAAGGCTTCGAGTACTTCGGTCGAGCCGAAGACGACCCGTTTGTTGACCTGGCAGGTCAGGCACCACGCGGCGGTGAAGTCGACGTAAACCGAGCGGCCTTCGGCGCGCAGCGCCTCGAGGCCAGACTCGGAATACTCGACCCAGGCCAGGCCCGCCTCGGCACCCGCGCCGGAGGGCAGCGCCAGGACAAACCCACCGGCAATAGCCACCACCGCGGCGAGGCCGGCGACCGCGCGGCGACGCGCCGGCGCCGATGGCACCGCGAAACGTCCGGCGATCCAGAAGCCGAAGCCCGCGATCAACAGGCCGGCGAGCGCGAGGATCAGCGCGTCGGGGCCGACCTGACGTGCCAGCACCCATAAGAGCCAGACGACCGTGGCCAGCATCGGGAAGGCCAGGAGTTGCTTGAGCGTTTCCATCCACGCCCCGGGCCGCGGTAGCGCGCGAAGCAATCGCGGGGAAGCGGCCAGCGCGACGTACGGCGCGCCCATGCCAAGCGCGAGCGCGGTGAAGACGCTGAATGCCGCGACGGGCGGCGCAACGAGCGCCCAGCCTAACGCGGTCCCCATGAAAGGCGCCGTGCACGGTGTCGCGACGACGGTTGCCAGCACGCCGCTGCCGAACGATCCGGCGAGGCCGGACGGCAATCGCACGGCACCGGCGAGCGACACCAGTCGATTGCCGAAATCGGCGACGCCGAAGAAAACCATCGCCGCACCGAAAAACAGGAACGCCATCGCAACCACGAATGCCGGTGACTGGAGCTGGAAGCCCCAGCCGATCTCGGCCCCTCCGGCGCGCAACGCGTAGAGTCCCCCAGCCAAGACCCAGAACGAAGCGACGATGCCGGCGGCGAACGTTGTCCCGTGGACCAAGGCCCGACCGCGCCCTTCGCCGGCGTGTTGGACGAAACCCAGGACCTTGACCGCCAGCACCGGGAACACGCAGGGCATCAAGTTGAGCAGCAGCCCGCCGACGAACGCCAAGCCGATCGAGGCCCAGATGCCGTTCGGCTTCGTCGCGGCTACGACACCAACGGCTGTGGGCCGCGCGGCGATCTCGAACGCCAACGGCGGGCGCCCCCCGGCTGCGTGCGCGCGCACGACGAGCACACCCGCAAGCTCGCCGAGTTGCGGCGCGGCCAGCGAGCCCTTGCGCAACGTCAACGTCACGCGGTCACGATCGCGGGAGATCGGTTGCGCGGCCGCGGGCTCGATCAATCCGGGCTCGTAGGGAAAAAACTCCCACAGCGCGTCGATCGAATCGACGCCCGGAGTGGGGCGCGCGCGCAACGATACCCGCCCGTCGTCCTGGGCGGCAAGCTCGGTCTCCCAACCGACAGGGGGTTGGGGGACCGCGGCGAGCGCCGCTCGGATCGCGTCGACTTCGGGTCCGTCGTGAGGAACTCCCTCGGCTAGCGGCAGATCGAGGGCCAGTTCGGCGGTTTGCGGCACGCACTCTTCGAGGCAAACCAGCACATGGACCGTTGCGGCAAGGTGAACGCCCTTCGCGCCGGCCAGCGACGGATCGACGCGGATCGGAAGCGGCAGAAAGACTTCGTTCTCGTAGCCATAGTTGGCCAGCGGCCCGACGATGAATCGCTCGGGCGTCGGCCAGACGATCGCGCCGGCTTGCAGTCCGTGCGGGAGGCGCCAGTCCAGCCGCGGCGGCGTGCCCGAGTCCCCCGCGTTGCGCCAGTAGACGTGCCATCCCTGGCGAAGCTTCAAGTGCAGCACGATCCAGTTGTCGTTACCGGCGACGAACGCGGTCTTTTCGGCCACGAGCCGTGCCGACTCCAGCGGTCTCGTTTCAGGCAGTCTCTCAGCGTCAGTGCCCGCGAGGGCCAAGCCGGTCGCCATGAAGATCGACAGGCCGACTCCACGCCGGCATCGGCTACGCTGTGCGTCAAACATCCACTCACGTTAACCTGGGTCTGCAGGAAGCGCTCGCGCCCGAGCGAGAGTTGACCTACGAATCCGGTCGTCGGGCCGCCGGGCCGCCGGGCCCGTTCGACCCGGATGCGACTCCGTTCTCGCCGCGTGGTCGCCGCGCCTCGACGAGCGAGCCCTCAAAGGCTCGAATTACGGCTCCCGCCTGTTTCGGAGCGAGCTTCGGCGGGCTCAACGCGATTCCTGGCTCTCGCCGATCGCGGTTGCCGTGTTAATCTCAAGCGCCGATGCCCCGGACTGGCCGGCGGATCGGAAAGGGGTAGAAATGCGCACCGAGACTCGCTTCCGGATACCGACCGGCCTGATGACCGCGGCAAGTTTCGTGCTCATGCTCGGCGCCGCCCAGGCGCCAGCCCGAGCGGCGGAAACGGACAAACCCGAAGTTCGCTTGCGCTGGGCGCTCGGAGCGATAGACCCCGGCGGCAAGCCGACCGCGGTCCAGAAGGACACGCAACTCGGAACCGGCACGAAGCTCAAGTTCCTCGTCGAGCCGATGTCGGCGGGCTCGGTCTATCTGATGCTCCTCGATTCGTCGGACGAGTTGCAGGTGCTCTACCGCAAGGCCTCGACCCTGAGCGCGACCGCCGGTGGCGCGCCAACTTACATCCCGCCGGGTAGCCAGTGGTTCGAGCTCGACGAGGGTGCGGGGATGGATACGTTTTTCCTGCTCGCATCCGTCGAGCCGTTGAAGGATCTCGAAAAGCTGCTCGACCGTCACGAGGCGGGCGACGCCGCGTCCAAGAAGTCGATCACGGCCGCGATCGTGGAGGAGATCCGGCGGTTGAACAAGGCCTACCGCGATTTCGCGCGCCCGGTCGAGCGACCGGTGATGGTCGGTGGCCAGACACGCGGCACCGCCACGGCGTCGGCATCGATCGACCGGCTCGCCGTCGAGGTCGAGGCCGAGCAGTTCTACGGGAAGACGATCACGATTGATCATTGATGCCGAGAACCGCCCGCTCGTCACCGCGATCCTGCTCGCCGTGGTCGGGCTCGCCGGATTCCTGGCCATGGTTTCGCTTCCGGCGCTATTCGAGCCGCTGAGTCTCCAGACCACCGATCGTCTGTTCGAGCTGCGCGCGAGGTTCCCTTCGCTCCGTCCGGTCTATGACGATCGTGTCGTGATCGTCGACCTGGATGACCGTAGTTTGCAGCAGATCGGCAGCATCTATCTCGACCGCGACGACGAGGCGCGACTCGTGCGCAACCTCGGAAGCGCGGGTGTGGCCGCGCAAGTGCACGACGTGATCTACGCCGCGAGCTTGCCGGGCGACGAAGGACTGATCGCGGCGACCGAGTCGGCGGGGAACGCTTATTTCGGACTGGCGCTGGGGCTGACCGACGGGCGCGGGGTAGCGCTTCCGGACGGAGCGCTCCTCGATCGCGACCGCTGGCAACCGCGCCTGCGCGGCGACAGTTCGACGCTCCTTGCGCCATCGCGGCCGATCGTCACGTTTTCCGGGTTGGCGCAAGTCGCGCGGGGGCTCGGGTTTCTCGACATTCGTGCCGATCGCGACGGGATCTACCGCTCCACGCCCCTGCTGGGCCGCGATGGCGATCGAGTGATCCCGTCGCTTGCTTTGCGCGTCGTTTGCGACTATCTGGGCGTGACCCCCGATCGGATCGACGTCGCACCGGGAGACGCCATTACGCTCCACGGCGCGCGCGCGCCGATCGACGCGTCGCCGCGGGAGATCGTCATCCCGATCGACGACGAGGGCCGAATGCTGATCAACTACGTTGGCGACTGGGGTGCGATGACGCACTACCCCGCGGCCTCGATCTGGGAAGCCTCCGACGATCGCTTCGCCATGCTCGACTTGAAAGACGAACTGTCAGGCAAACTCGCTCTATTGACTTGGGTCAGCACGGGCAGCGGCGACATCGGTCCGATCCCGGGCGACCCGCTCTATCCGCTCGGCGGCATCCACGCCAACGCGATGCACGCAATCCTCACCGGCCGCTTCCTGCGTAAGCTCACGCCGCGAACCACATTCGCCCTGGTCACGCTGCCTCTGCTGCTACTGCTCTACCTGGCCTCGCTCCGCTTGCGGACGCTCCCTTTTCTTGCGTTCGCCGCCGCGCTCAGCTTCATGCACGCAGCGGGCGCCGCAGCCGCTTTCTATGGGGCCGACCTGATCGTCGACATTCCGGGGCCGATCCTGACGTTGGTCGGCGGCACGATCGTTGTCACCGCGTATCACTTCCACCTGGAGTCTCAGGCCCGCGCCGTACTCCGCGGCACGCTCGACGCCTATTTCCCACCCGCGGTTGTCGACCGGATCCTGCGCACCTCGCGCGACTTGATGTCCAGTGCCCACAAGCGCGAGCTGTCGATCTTGTTCAGTGACATCAAGGGCTTCACGAATTTGACGGCGACGATGGAGGCCGAGGATGTACGCCGATTGCTCAACGAGTATTTCGGACGCATGATCGAGATCGTCTTCCGTCACGACGGTACGCTGGACAAGTTCATCGGTGACGGCTTGATGGTCTTCTTCAACGACCCGCTGCCGCAACCCGATCACGCGCTGCGTTGCGTCCGCGCGGCGATCGAGATGCAGGCCGCGGCGAAGGAGTTGGATCGGGCCTGGCGGGCCCGCGGAGAGATGCCGCTTGCGATCCGCATCGGGATCAATACGGGCGAGGCGGTCGTAGGCAACATGGGCTCCGCGCGGCGACTTTCTTATACGGCGCTCGGAGCCGCGGTCAACCAGGCCCAACGACTGGAATCGAACGCGCCCGTCGGGGGTATCCTGATCTCCGAGCGCACGAACGATCTGCTCGCCGGCGCCGTGCCCACGCGGTGCCGCGCGCCGATCCAAGTCAAGGGAATCGAGACACCGCTGGTGGTCCACGAGGTGGTCCTCGGCGAGGACGGCCCGCAGAACGGGTGAGGTTTGCCATGCTCAGAGTTCACGGTCGTCACAAAGGTCTGTTGTTGATCGGTGCGGCGAGTCTGTCCGTTGCGGCGCGCGCCGCCGAGCCGGCGCCACAAGACCTCGCCGAGTTGCGCGCCCTCGTCGCCGAGGGTGACTACGAGCAATCCCAGACGATCGCGCGGCGGAAGATCGAAGCGCTCGATCGGCGAGGATCCGCCGACACGCTCGAAGCGGCAGAACTGCTCGACATCCTGGTCGAAGCCCGCTGGCGCAATGGTGAGGCGGCCGACGGCGACACCCGCGATCTGGGCGAGCGGTCGCTCGCGCTCAAGCGGCGCCTCCTCGGCCCCGAGGATGCCGGCATCGGGATGACGCTTCATCACCTGGGTGTCGTCGATTTCCAGCGCGGCGACTACGCGAAGGCCCGAGAAGAGTGGACGCAAGCGCTCACGATCCGCGAGCACGCGCTGGGTCCGGACCATGCCGATGTCGGCGAGACCGCGAACGCGATGGCCAACCTGCTCCAGACCACGGGCGAGTTCGAGGCCGCGCGGCCGCTGTACGAGCGCGCGGTCGCGATCCGCGAGCGCGCGCTCGGATTCCAGCACCCCAAGGTCGCCCAGACGCTGAACAACCTGGCTTCGCTCCTGACCGTGCTCGGCGACTACCCGGCGGCCCTGACGGTCGCTGAGCGGTCGCTGGCGATCAAGGAAGCGACGTTTGGCCCCGAGAACCCGCAGGTCGCGGCGAGCCTGACCAACCTGGCCGACATCTACGACCAGACGGGCGATCGCGAGCGCGCGCGACAGATGTTCGAGCGCGCGGCGGCGATCTGGGAGAAAGCGCTCGGAGCGGACAACCCGCTCGTCGGAGTCGCGCTGAACAATCTGGCCGAGCAGTTCCGGCGCAGCGGGCAGATCGAGGAGGCCCGCCCACTGTTCCAGCGCGTGATCGCGATCTGGGAGAAGGCCTACGGCGCCGACCACGAGCGTCTCGCCCTGGCGTTGAGCAACTACGGGTTGCTGCTGGAAGCCGCTGGTGAGCTGCCGGCAGCACAGACCTACCTCGAGCGTGCGACGGCGATTCGCGAGAAGGCGCTGGGTGCCGAGCACCCGGACTTCGCGGAGAGTCTTGGCAACATCGGCGACGTGCTTTCCGCGCGCGGGGAGTTCGAGCAGGCGCTGCCGCTGTTCGACCGCGCTTCCGCGATCGGGCGCCAGACCCTCGGCGCGGGCCACCCGTTCCTGGCGCGGGCCGAGTTGGGCCGTGCCCGCGCGCTGGCCTTCCGCGACCTCTCCGATCGCGCATTTGACGGCGCGCTCGAGGCCGAGCGGATCGGCCGTGACCACCTGCGTTTGACCGGCCGAAGTCTCGCCGAAGAGCACGCGTTGCGCTACGCGGCCGAGAGGCCTCTCGGCCTCGACCTCGCGTTGAGCCTGGCCGTCGAACGGCCGGAACGTGTGCCGACGCGGACGCTGTTCGATGCGCTCGTCCGCTCGCGCGCGGTCGTGCTCGACGAGATGGCTGCACGCCATCGATCGGTCTCGGGAGCGGCGAGCCCCGAGGTGGCGCGCCTCGCGGAGTCGCTCGCCGGGTTGCGCAGTCGCCTGGCCAACATGACCGTGCGCGGGATCGGCGAGCTCGAGCCCGAGGCCTATCGCGCACTGCTCGACCGCACACGCGAAGAGAAAGAGCGCGCCGAACGAGCGCTCGGTGCGGCGAGCGCAGGGTTCGCGCTCGAACAGCAGCGCAGCCGCGTCGGACTCGACGAGGTCGCGACGGCCCTGCCGCCACGGAGCGCAATCGTCGCCTTCGCGGTCTACGGTCACCAGAGCTTGCCGCGCCCGCCCGCGGCCGGTGCGGCGCCGGTCGCGCCGGTCGCGCCGACGAAGCCGGTGTCCTCGATCGCTGCGGTGATCCTCGCGACCGGGAAGGCCGCGCCCGCGGTCGTCCGCCTGGGCACGGTCGAGGAGATCGACGCGTTTGTACGCCGCTGGAAACGCGAGGCGTCCGAGGGCGAGAGCAGTATTCGTCGGACACCCGAAGAGGCCGAGGCAGCCTACCGTGAAGTCGGTGGCGAATTGCGGCGGGCGATTTGGGATCCGATCGCGGCGCGGCTTTCCGACATCGACCGCGTCTTCCTCGTGCCCGATGGCTCGTTGAACCTGGTCAGCTTCGCGTCCCTCCCGACCGGCGAGAACGGCTATCTGGTCGAGAGCGGCCCGACGCTGCACTACCTGTCGGCCGAGCGCGACCTGGTCCCCGCCGCGGCACCGCCGCGTCCCGGCACGGGGTTGTTCGCGATCGGCGGACCGGACTACGACGGGGGCGCGCCGAGCACGGACGTCGAGGTGTCGCGCGCAGTCTCGGGGACGCGCTCCGCGGGTTGCGCGAGCTTCAGTTCGCTGAGCTTCGATCCGCTCCCAGCCGCCGAGCGCGAGGCGAGCGAGATCGTCGCGCTGTGGAACGAGGCCTCCGCGGCGAAGGCGGACGGGGTCGTTGCACCGGTCTACCTCCACGGCGCCGCCGCGACCGAGGGCGCGTTCAAGCGATCCGTGTCGGGACATCGCGTGCTGCACCTGGCGACGCACGGTTTCTTCCTCGGTGGCGACTGTGCGGTCGGCGCTGCCGGCAGCCGCGGGCTGAAGATCGTCGCGGAGAAAGCCGCCGAGCCCGTGATCACGGGCTACGTCAGCCCGCTGTTGCTCTCGGGTCTGGCGCTCGCCGGGGCGAACCGGCGCGCGACGGCGAGCGCCGCCGACGAGGACGGTGTCTTGACCGCGGAGGAGATCGCGGGGCTCGATCTTTCCGGTGTCGAGTGGGCCGTGATGTCCGCCTGCGATACCGGCGTCGGCGAGATCCGCGCGGGCGAGGGAGTTTTCGGCCTGCGCCGCGCGATGCAGCTCGCCGGGGTGCAGACGCTCGTGATGAGCTTGTGGCCCGTGGACGACGAGGCGACGCGGGACTGGATGAAGCGACTCTATCGCGCGCGGCTGATGCAGGGGCTCGATACCGCGGCCGCCGTCCGGGAGGCCGGCGGCTCGGTCGTCCGGGCCCGGCGTGAGGCCGGCCAGAGCACGCATCCCTTCTACTGGGCGGCGTTCGTGGCGGCGGGCGACTGGCGCTGATTTCTTGCGAGAAATTCCGGCCCGCAGGGCCGAATCGCGGTACTGTTCCGCCTGAACCATTCGGATTTCGTCCGGAAGCCCAGGCTTCCCGGGCGAGATCTTGCACGTCGAAGGGGCTTCCTTGAAAAATCCAAAGCGCGTTGCGTTCCGCGTCCCTGCGTCGATCTCGTTCTGGTCGGCCGCGGCCCTGGCCTTGGCCGGCGCCTGCGCCGTCCACGCGGCGCAAATCCCGTTCGGCCCGCAGCAGATCGTCTCGACGAGCCATGGCCTCGGAATCGACGTCATCGCCGGGGACCTGGATGGGGACGGCGATCTGGACCTCGTCGGCTCGCAAGGGACGAACAGTGGGTCCGGGGTCTACTGGTACGAGAATCTCGATGGGGCGGGCACGTTCTCGTCGTCGCGGGCGATCGCCCCCGGCCAGCTGGAGAATCGCAGCAGTATCCGATTGGTGGACATGGACCAGGACGGCGATCTGGATCTGCTCACCGGCAGTTTCAGTTTTGCCGGGTGGTACCCGAACGACGGGCAGGGAAATTTCGGCGCGCGCACCCTCATTCGTGACGAGACCTTCACCGGGGGTGGGTACGACCAGTTCGAGGCGGCGGATCTGGACGGCGACGGGGATCTCGACGTCGTCGGTCTGTCGGGGATCGTTTTTGGCCCGGTTGACAAGCTCGTCTGGTTCAGGAACAACGGCGGGGGAACGTTCAATCCCGCGACCGAGAACTTCATCGATGGCCTGGTGAACGAAAACGGGGTGGGCCACGTGGCCCCGGCCGACATGGACGGCGACGGGGACATCGATCTGGTGGCGACCCAGACCGCGCCGTTCGGCGGCGACAACCGCGTGGTCTGGTACCGGAACACCGACGGCGCGGGCACGTTTTCCGCGAAGCTGACGATCTCCACGGCGACACAGCAGCTCAGCGACGTCGCAGTGACCGACGTTGACGGCGACGGAGATCGCGACGTGGTCTCGGCGGACTACGGTTTCAACGCGGTCCGCTGGCACGAGAACACGGCCGGAGATGGGAGCGCCTGGACCGACCACCTCATCGACGCGACCGCTTCCGTGAGCTACTTCGTCGGCATCGCGGACATGGACCTGGACGGCGACCCGGACGTGCTCGTGGCCACCCGTGTCACGAACGAGGCGCGGTGGATCGAGAACACCGCCGGCAACGGTTCGGCGTGGACGAATCGCCTGATCACGGGCGGGGTCGCCAATCCGACCGCCACCATCGCCGCCGACCTCGACGGCGACGGCGATCCGGACGTGGCCACCGCGTCGATCAGCGACAACAAGATCGCCTGGAACGAGAACCGCACGATCCATCGCAACGCGGTCTTCCCGGCGGCGAGCACGATCGGTACGTCCAACGGTGCCCGATCGGTTTTCGCGGCGGACGTGGACGGCGATGGGGACGTGGACGCGCTCTCGGCGGCGCAAGGCGGCGAGATCGCCTGGTACGAGAACGACGGGGCCTCGCCGCCGGCCTGGACGCCGCGCACGATCAGCGCAGCCGCCGGCAACGCTGGTTCGGTCTTCGCCGCGGACGTGGACGGCGACGGGGACATCGACGCGCTCTCGGCATCGGCCGCGCCCGACCACAGGATCGCCTGGTACGAGAACAACGGGGCCTCGCCGCCGGTCTGGACGGCGCGGACGATCACCACGGCCGCCCTCAACGCGTTGTCGGTCGTAGCCGCGGACGTGGACGGCGACGGGGACGTGGACGTGCTCTAGGCGTGGGTCCGCGACTACT
>JANNRU010000072.1:0-5126 GCA_031401755.1 Acidobacteriota bacterium
GCCGTCGACGTCCGCGTCGGTCATGATCAGGATTCGACCGTAGCGCAGCTTGGACTCGTCGAACTCGTCCTCGCCGATCCCGGTGCCGAGTGCGGCGATCAGCGTCCGAATCTCTTCGTGTCCGAGCATCTTGTCGAAGCGCGCCTTCTCGACATTGAGAATCTTGCCCCGCAGCGGTAGCACGGCCTGGAACTTGCGGTCGCGGCCCTGCTTGGCCGAACCACCTGCCGAATCGCCCTCGACCAGATACAGCTCGCAATGCTCCGGGTTGCGCTCCTGGCAGTCGGCAAGCTTGCCGGGAAGCGATCCGGAATCGAGCGCCCCCTTGCGCCGGGTCAGTTCGCGCGCCTTGCGCGCCGCCTCGCGGGCGCGCGCGGCATCGACGCTCTTGAGCACGATCTTCTTGGCCACCGCCGGGTTCTGCTCGAAAAAGGCGCCGAGGCGATCGTTGACCATCGCTTCGACCAGCCCTTTGACCTCGGAGTTACCGAGCTTGGTCTTGGTCTGCCCCTCGAACTGCGGACTGGGGATCCGAACCGAGATCACCGCGGTCAAACCCTCGCGGCAGTCTTCACCGCTGACCGCGAGATCTTTCGAGTCCTTGGCGAAGCTGCCGGTCGAAAGCCAGTTATTGATCGTGCGGGTCAAGGAGGCCTTGAACCCGACCATGTGCGTCCCGCCCTCGACCGTGTTGATCGAGTTGGCGAACGAGTAGACCTGTTCGTTGTAGGAGTCGTTCCACTGCAACGCGATCTCGAGTGTCGCGCCGTCCTTTTCGACCTTTAGATGCACCGGCGGCGAGTGCAGCGTCTGCCGGGCCCGGTTGAGGTGCTCGACGAACTCGACGATCCCACCGTCATAGTGAAACCTGGACTCTCGGACCTTTTCTTGTCGTTCATCGGTCAGCGAGATCGTCAGGCCGGCATTCAGGAAAGCCAACTCGCGCAGACGTTGGGTCAAGGTCTCGAACGAAAAGACCAGATCCTCGAAGATCTGGGCGTCGGGCTTGAAGGTGACCTTCGTTCCGCGCCGCTTGGTCACCCCAATCTGCCGGAACTCGGTCGTCGGCTTGCCTCGGCAGTAGCTCTGCTCGTAGGTCTTGCCGTCGCGCCAGATCTCGACTCGCAGTGTTTCCGATAGCGCGTTGACCACCGAGACTCCGACGCCGTGCAGACCCCCCGAAACTTTGTAGGCCCCGCTGTCGAACTTGCCCCCGGCGTGCAGCTTGGTCAGGACGACCTCGGCCGCCGAGATCCCCTCGGCCTCGTGGAGATCGACCGGAATGCCGCGGCCGTTGTCGATGACCGTGACCGAATTGTCGATGTGGATCAACACCTCGACGGTGTCGCAGTAGCCGCCCTGGGCCTCGTCGACCGAGTTGTCGACGACCTCGTAGACCAGATGATGCAGGCCCGACTCTCCGGTCGAGCCGATGTACATCGCCGGGCGCTTGCGGACCGCTTCAAGGCCCTCGAGGACCTTGATTTGGCTGGCGTCGTAGGACTCGAGCGTCGGGACACTGACGTTACCCAGCGCTGAGGCTGGAGCTGGTGTTTCGCCGGATTCGTTGTCTGTCATGCTCCACCTGGCCCTGGCGGGCGGCTTACGGCTCTCGTTCGTGCGCTCAGACGGGTCGGATCGACCCTTCGTCCACATGCACGATGTCGAGATCCATTCCCAACCGCTCGACCATAGCTTCCTTGGACGTCGCCACCAGCGCCTGGAATCTCCGTTCGTGCAGGTAGCCGGCCAGCGCCGCGGCTCGGACCTCGTCGAGATCCGAGTCGAAATCGTCCATGAGAAATAGGGGCGACTCTCCTCGATCCTCTTGAAGCACGCCCAGTTTAGCAAGTTTCAGCGCTACCAGGGAGGCTCGGGCCTGACCAGCGGATCCGAATCGGCGCAGGTCGATTTCATCGAGCTCGATCGCCAGATCGTCGCGGTGCGGTCCGGAACTCGTGTAGCCCAGCCGGCTGTCCCGATCGCGATTCCGCTCGAGTGCGGTGGCCAGAATTTCCCCATAACTCGACGGATCGGCCTCTTCGGGGACCGCGGGCGACGGTCGGTAGCGCAGGCGCAGATCGGCGTCGCCGAACAGCCGTCGGCTGGGCTCGCTCAAACCCAACGCCAGTTGAAGGGCGTAGCGCTGCCGACGATCGTGAATCGGACGGGCCGCCTCGACCAAGCGATCGTCCCACGCGGCGATCTCGGCCGCCTTCGAGCCCCCGCGGCCGGTGTTTCGACGCAGCAGCGTGTTGCGCTGGAGCAGGACCCGGCGGTACTCGCCCAGAAGCCGCAGGAACGATGGATCGAGGCCGGTGATCCCACGATCGAGAAAGCGCCGTCGCTCGGTGGGCTCCCCCCGGACCACCTGCATCCGGCTGGAGGTCAGGTCGATCACATCCAGGCGCCCGAGGAACTCCTCGAGTTCGACCTCCAGGCCATCCGCAATGAGCCGTCGTCGTCCCTGGTCGACGATCACGGTCAGGGCATGTACCCCGACCCGATGGGCCACGCGACCCGCCACGCGTAGCGGCCCCCCGGACCAACTCTCGACATCGTCGAGCTTTCGCGTGCGGAACGACCGACCGACACCGAGCAGATAAACCGCCTCGAGCAGGCTGGTCTTACCTTGGCCGTTGCGCCCGGCCAGGATCGTGAGGCCGGCTTTTAGTCGCAGTTGAACCGATCGCAGGTTGCGCAGGCGATCGACGTCCATCTCCAGGAGCTGCACGCGAACTACGCGGATTCCGTCACGGACTCAGATGTGCATCGGCATGACGATGTAGCGGTACTCGAGTTCCCCGCCGTCGTCCGGACGAAACTGAGCCGGCTTGTCTCCGGCGTCACCGGCCTTGTCCAGCGGTTCGTCCCGCTGCGGGTTGAGGTCGATCCGAACCTTGGGGGTTCCGACCACGGCCAGGAAATCGAGCAGATACCGGGCGTTGAACCCGATGCTCATCTCGTCGCCGTCATGCTCGACGCCAATCGTCTCCTGAGCCTCACCGACCTCGGTCTTGCTGTCCAGCGCGAGCTTGCCTTTAGTGAGCGACAGCCGGATCGCGCGGCCCTGTCGATCACTGGCCAACAGCGAAACGCGTTTCACCGCATCCTGCAACTCGACGGTCGCCAGGGTGATCGTGGTGCCGCATTTTTCGGGCATCACGTTCTCATAGCGCGGGAAATTCCCTTCGAGCACGTTCGAGGTCAGTTTGTGCTCCCCGACCACGAAGTAGACGAAGTTTTCCGATCGGCCAAAGACGACCTCGTCGTCGCTCGCCGCGTCGGCGGTCAACTTCGAAACTTCGCCCAGCGCCTTGCGGGGCACGATGACCCGTACTTCGTCCTTCCCCTTGGGTGTGGCGAGATTGCGCGAGGCAAAGGCCAGGCGATGACCATCGGTCGCGACCAGGGTCAATCGTCCGTCCTTGATCATCAACAAGGCGCCGTTGAGTGAGTACCGCGGGTCCTCGTGCGTGATCGCGAAGGCGACCCGTTCGATCATTCCGTTCAGCACCCGGCTCGGAAGCCGCACGCCCTTCGAATCATCGATCTCCGGAAACCCTGGAAACTCGTCCCTCGGCTGCGCGGCGATTTTGTACCGGGTGCGGTCGCAGGCGATTTGAACCTGGTTACGTTCTAGCAGTTTGAACTGAACGTCGGATTCGGGGAGCAGGCGGGCGATCTCGTGCAGCTTGGCGGCAGGTAGGGTCACGCTGCCCTCCTTGACGACTTTGGCCGCGGCTCGGCCGCGTATGGTCACCTCGAGGTCCGAAGCGCCGACCATCAGGTGGTCGCCGCGGCAGTCGATCAGTAGGTTGGCCAGGATGGGCATCGCGGCACGCTTTTCGACCACGCCGGTGACCGTTTGCAACTCGCGGACCAGGTCCGCTTTTTGGATGACGAACTCCATGACGTTCTCGCTCTCTGTTTTCACTCTCCCAGAGATTTCTCCAGGGAGAAAGAGTCAGTAACAGCAGTGTTAGGGGCGGTGGATCGGTGGAAAAGCCCTCAACCCTTCCCAGGACTATGACTTCGGTCGTGACGCCGGCTGATGATAACTCCGATCGCGGGCTGTTCCAAACTCCGGTAATCGCGGTGCCGGAGCTTCCGGGTTGCTTTTCCACAACGATCGCGCACGCCTGGGCTGTGCCAATCGCGTAACTACTTCAAAGCGCTCATTAAATGCTCGACCAACCTGTCGAAATCCCGATCCTGGGTCCGGCGGTCCTCGACCTTCTGGATGCTGTGCAGGACGGTCGTGTGATGCTTCGCGAAGCGCCGGCCGATCTCGGGGAGCGAGGCGGGCGTGAGCTGCTTGCACAGGTACATCGCGATCTGGCGCGGCTGGGCCACGGCAGGCCGGTTGTTCTTTGATTTCAGCACGCTGACTTTCATGTTGAAGTGCTCGGCGACCAGCTTTGAGATGTCCTCGGCCGTGGGGACCGCCGACGGCGTCGGCGTCAGGTCCCGTAGCGCTTCACGCGCCAGCTCGAGGGTGATCTCCCGCTTGGACATCGAGGCCCAGGCCAGGACGCGCACCAGGGCACCTTCGAGTTCGCGGATGTTCGATGTGCATTTCGAGGCCACGAACAGCGCGACGTCGTGGGGCAAAGGGGTTCCCTCGCCTTCGGCCTTCTTGCGCAAAATCGCGATCTTGGTCTCGAGATCGGGTGGCTGCAAGTCGGCGATCAGACCCCACTCGAATCGCGAGCGCAGCCGCTCTTCGAGCTTGGGGATGTCGCGGGGCGGGACGTCGCTCGTGATCACGATTTGTTTCTGGGCATCGTGGAGCGCATTGAAGGTGTGGAACAGCTCTTCTTGCGTCCGTTCTTTTCCAGCGAGAAACTGAATGTCGTCGATCAACAACAGGTCGACCGACCGGTAACTATCCTTGAATTCGAGCGTCTTTTCGAATCGGATAGAGTTGATCAGATCGTTCATGAACTGCTCGCTCGACACGTACTGCAACCTCAGGCGCGACCCGAGGTGGTTCCCGATCGCCTGCATCAGGTGGGTCTTGCCGAGCCCGACGCCGCCGTAGAGATAGAGCGGGTTGTAGGCCCGACTCGGCCGATCGGCGACCGCCCGCGCGGCTGCGTGAGCGAACTGGTTGCAGGACGAGA
>JANNRU010000073.1:0-4059 GCA_031401755.1 Acidobacteriota bacterium
GGTCAGGTGTTCGATGCGCCGAGTCAGGAGAGCGACTTGGACCTCCGGAGAACCGGTGTCGACGTCGTGGGTCCTGAAGGTTGAAATGACGTCGGTCTTGATCTGTCCGGTCACCACTGCCGCCTCCATATGATGGGCGAAGAAATACAGGATCGGAAAAGAAACCCGGGCGACGATACCACACCCATCCCCAGGGGGCAACGGGGGCAACGAGCTCGGAGTTAGAGCACGAGACGTACTCGGAGCCCCTCCGCGACGGTCTGACCCACCCCAAGAAGCGACCCGTCGGGTCCTCGGACGGCGACCCAGTCCCCGTCTCCGCCGTGAACCTCCAACAGGCGCCCATGGACGAACCAACGGACTTCATTTTCGTCGTTCAGGCGGATTGACCGCAGGGCGAGCGGTAGCGATTGGAGAGGAACGAGGCCGGAGAGGAGAGCGTCGGATTCCGCCTCGACCCCTCGCGGAACGAGCATCGCGCCGTGGACTTCGAATGGGCCGATCGCGGTGCGCCGCAGCCGGGTCAGCGTCGCCCCGCAACCGAGTCGCTCCCCCAGATCCCGGGCGAGTGCCCTGATATACGTGCCGGTCGAGACCTCGGCGACGAAGTCGAACCGGACGGGATCGGAGGTCGGCGAGAAATCCAACCTTGAGACGGCGATTCGACTCGGCTTCGCCTCGAGTGAAAGCCCGCGTCGGGCAGCGGCATAGAGGCGCTGCCCCGCGACCTTTCGAGCCGAGAATGCGGGAGGGACCTGATCGGACACGCCTAGCAACTCGAAAGCGGCCGCGCGAACGCTCTCGGGGTCGGGGTACGGGCCCGTGTGGCGCGCGATGATCTGGCCTGTTGCGTCGTTCGTATCGGTGCTCCAGCCGAGTTCGAGCGACCCGTGGTAGGTCTTGGGTTCGTGCGGAAGGAACCGAGTGAGGCGGGTCGCCCGGCCGAGGACGAGAATCAAGAGCCCCGAGGCCGCAGGATCCAGCGTGCCTGTGTGACCAATGCGCGATTGCCCGATCCGGCGCCGAACCTCGACAACGACGTCATGACTCGTCGGGCCCAGGGCCTTGTCCACGAGGAGCAGCCCTTCGACGGCAGTCACGATCCCGGGGGCTCGTCGGTCGCGTCAACGTCCGGTGCCGGGGGGGGCTCGCTGCGAATCTGGTCGAACAGGCCTTCCAGCCGTCTGCCGCGGTCCACCGATTCGTCCAAGACGAACCGCAAACTTGGCGTGAATCGCAGGCCCAGGTCGCGCGCGAGGCTACGCCGAAGGAACGCCGCAGAGTGGTTCAGGGTTTCGATGCTCGGATCGCCGACCTCGACGCCGAGCGCCGTTGCGAAGACACGTGCATGACGCAGATCGGCGGAGACCTTGACGGCGGTGATCGTGACAAAGCCGATCCGCGGATCGCGCAACTCCTCACGAATGATGCGACCCAGAGCTCGAAGGATCTCCTCGCCGACACGTGCGGCGCGGTTGCCGATCACGGTGCGTCCCAGCCGCCGGGGCCGCCATCGGAGCCCTCGATGAAATCCCGACCCGTTTCGACCACCTGGCCGGGCGTCGCAAGCTCAGCCTCACGATAGACCGCCTCGAAGAGTCGATCGAGGGTCTCGCGTCGGTCGGCGACTGACACCACGGCGATTCCCGCTCGCTGCCACAACTCGCTATGGTCGAACTCGGAAACCGCCACGTTGTGGCGCGATCTCAACCGTTCTTTCAGGCTCCTCACGACCTGTCGCTTTTCCTTGAGGGACCGCGTGTGCGATAGGTGCAACTCGAAGGTGTAGACGCCGACGGTCACGAACTAGCCTCCGATGGCTCACAGACTTTGCGCGGCGATCTTCTCCATGACGAAGAACTCGATGACGTCACCGTCCTTGAGATCGTTGTAGTTCGCGATCCCGATGCCGCACTCGAAGCCATTCTTCACCTCGGAGACGTCATCCTTGAATCGACGCAGCGAACCGACCTTGCCGGTGTAGATCACCACGTTATCCCGAATGAGCCGCACTTCCGAGCTTCGGCTGACCTTGCCGTCGGTGACGTAGCAGCCGCCGATCACGCCAAGCTTGGGGACCTTGAAGGTCTGCCGGACTTCGGCCTGACCCAAAGTGTTTTCTTTGTAGGTCGGCTCGAGCATACCGAGCATCGCTTGTTGTACGTCGCTTAAGAGATCGTAGATGACCGTGTAGAGTCGGAGTTCGACCTCTTCGCCCTTTGCCAGATCGGCGGTCGAGCGATCCGGACGCACGCTGAATCCGACGACGATCGCGTTGGACGCCGAGGCGAGCAAGACGTCGGCCTGAGAGATGGCGCCGATCGAACTCCGAATCACGCGCACGCGAATTTTGTCCGACGGCAGGTCGGCGAGGCTCTTTTGAAGTGCCTCGATCGAACCCTGGGAGTCGGCTTTCAGGATGATCGGCAACTCCTTGATGGCGCCGACCGCGACATCGCGCGACAGACTCTCCAGTGTCCGTCGGGCCGAACGAGTTTGCGCCTCCAAACGATGCTT
Source organism: Acidobacteriota bacterium (assembly GCA_031401755.1). Lineage (GTDB taxonomy): Bacteria > Acidobacteriota > Polarisedimenticolia > Polarisedimenticolales > Polarisedimenticolaceae > JANNRU01. The sequence goes on from JANNRU010000073.1 coordinate 2,518, forward strand.
CTCTTGACGGAACTGAGCGATCTGTCGGGCCCGCGCTTCATCGGCGACCGCTTGAAAGGCGTCACCCGCCATCGGTTCGGCAGCGAAGCCCATGATCTCGACCGGCGTCGCGGGTGCAGCAGTTTGAACCCGGTTTCCCCGGTCATCGGTCATCGCGCGGACTTTTCCGTTCGCGGCACCGGCGATGAACGGATCGCCGATTTTCAGCGTGCCATTCTGGACCAACACCGTGGCGATGATGCCCCGCGCTCGATCTAGTCGCGTTTCCAGGACGACTCCGGTCGCGAGTTTTTCCGGGTTTGCCCGGAGTTCTTTCATGTCCGCGACCAAGTGGATCATGTCGAGGAGTTCGTCGATTCCCTGGCGTTGTTTGGCGGAGATCTCGCACGACACCGTTTGTCCGCCGTACTCTTCCACGAGCAGGTCACGGTCGGCGAGTTGCTTCTTGACGCGTTCGGGCATGGAATTCGGCTTGTCGATCTTGTTGATGGCCACGACGATCGGAACGTCGGCGGCTCGGGCATGATCGATGGCTTCGAGGGTCTGTGGTTTGACGCCGTCGTCCGCGGCGACGACAAGGACGACGATATCCGTTACCTTGGCTCCGCGCGCCCGCATCAAAGTGAAGGCCTCGTGGCCCGGGGTATCCAAAAACGTGATGCGTTTGCCCCGGGTTTCCACCTGGTAAGCGCCGATGTGTTGGGTGATGCCACCTGCCTCACCCTCGACGACCCGCGTCGAACGGATCGCGTCGAGGAGCGAGGTCTTGCCATGATCGACATGGCCCATCACGGTCACCACGGGTGCACGCGGGATGAGGTCTTCCGGGCGGTCCGGCGAGTCTCCCTCGGTCAAGACCAACTCTGGGGACGACGCCTGCTGTCGCGCCTCCTCCTCGAACGTGATCACGTCGGCCGCGGACCCGAAGTCTTTGGCGACCTCGATCGCGACCTGAGGGTCGAGCGGTTGATTGATGTTCGCGAAGACGCCGCGGGCCAGCAGCTTCGCGATGACGTCTTTCGATTTCCGGTTGAGTTTCTCCGCGAGTTCCTTGACGGTCACCGCCTCGGACAACGTGATCTGATCGGGGACCGGCGGGAGGTCTGGCTTCGGCCTCGAACTCGGAGTGGGAGTAACCTGTCGCTCCTCTTTGTCTCGACGCCTACCAAGGGCACGTCCCCGGCTGGGTCCCGGCGGGGGTGGCCCGGCAGCTGGTTGACCGGGAGTGGCCGGCATGGGAGCCCGCGGCCCGATGGTCAACTCTGGCGTGGGGGTACGTATCGCAACCGTTGGCGGGGCGGCCCGCAGCGTAGGGCGAGCCGGCTTGATTGATGTCAGCGGAATGGTCCGCCGCGCGGCGAAAACGCGGGGACGGCGGGGCTCCCCTGGCTTCGGTCCCATCGGTGGTGTTGCGGAAGAATCTATTGGCGCCATACCAGCACCCACCAGTGGCGCAGACGAAGGTCCAGCAGCCAGTGCTTCCCGCGCGGTTGAAGGTGAGGGAGCGTCCTTTGGCCGGGCGGCGAGAGGATGTGCGACGTC
>JANNRU010000074.1:0-2881 GCA_031401755.1 Acidobacteriota bacterium
GACGCCGGGTTGCGGATCGTGCGCAGGAATCCGTTCGTGTCCGTCGCGAGCTGTGTCTGCTGCCCGTAGGGGCTCGTAATCGAGATCGGCCGCCCGCCGCTGTCTCGCTCGATCGTCGTCTCGTTCCCGACGCGATCTTCCATGGATGCGAGGAGGCCATTCGCGCCGTAGTTGAAGGTGCGCGTGACGGCGCCTGTGAGCGCGTCCTCGGTCGTCAGATGCCGCCCGTCGCGCGAGAAGACGTGGACTTCACTCCCATCCCGGGCAGGAACGCGGATCTCCGGATCCGCTGCGAGGCCGCGCAGCGGCGTGCCGATGCGGCGGACGCGGTGGTTGCCGGCGTCGGCTAGGTAGATCTCGCCCAGCGGGTCGGTCACTGGCACGACTCCGTCGCGAAACACAGCAAGCTGCGCAGGGCCGCCGTCGCCTGAGTCGCCGCCGCCCTCGGCGGTGCCAGCAAGACGCGTGATCACGCCGTCGCGGTCGATCTTCCGCACGCAGTGACAGAAGGTCGCGCCAGCGAGATAGAGCGAGCCCGCGCGATCCACGGCGACCCACTCGGCATCGATCTTCGCGGCGCGCGCCGATCCGCCATCTCCCGTGTTGCCCCAAGCACCAAGCGCGAGCGAGCCGCCGAACGGAACCCCCGGCTCCGGGCTTCGGCCCGCGACTACGGTCGCCCGGCCGTCTGGAGCAACGCGCACAACCCGACAGCCTTGCGGGATGTAGAGGCTTCCATCCAGGTCGACTGCGATGTTTCGTTGCGTCGGCGCGCCGAAGGCTCGGCAGGGGGCAGCCTCCGCGAAGACCGTGTCGATGTAGTCGCCGCGCACGCGACGAATCCGGTCGTTGAAGCGGTGCGCGATGTACATCGCACGGTCGGGCCCGAAGGCGACATCGCCAGGAAGGAAGAGCTCTGCCGATAGCGGGTGGCCCCCGTCGCCTAGCAGGCCTGCCGTGCCGGTTCCTGCGACAGTGTTGATCTCTCCGAAGAGGACCTTTCGAACGCGATTGCGGCCCGTCTCGGCGATGTAGACCGCGCCATCCGGGCCGACCGCGATCCCGGAGTTTCCGATCAGGTCCGTGTCGGTCGCGGGGCAGTTGTCGCAGAACGAGGAGCCGCCTCCGGCGATCGTCGTCACGACGCCGTTGGGTGCGATGCGCCGGATGCGGCCGCTCGTGAACGAGCCTTCCGACACATAGATGTTGCCATCCGGCGCCACTGCGATGTCGCGCGGAGACTCGAAGCCGGCAGAAAGTGCGGGGCCACCGTTACCACCGCCGCCAGGCGCTCCCGTGCCGGCGACGGCCGAGATGACGGGGGCAAAGTTCGTGGTGCGCCGGCCGTTGCCTTCGAGCAGGGTGCGTCCGATCGGGTCGTAGACGTGCTGCGTGCTCAGCGTGAAGCCGCCGAGACCCTGGCCGCGCGCGTCCCAACCGCCGAGCGCCGTACGTTCGTTCTTCCAGACCGTGATCTCTTGGCGCGCTGGGTTGTTAACGAGGACGCTCTCACCGAACGACGCGAAGCTCCGCCCGCGGTCGAGCGGCGCAGCGAAGTCCGGGCGGTAGACGTGACCGACGGCCAGCGTCGCCGGCTGCTTTCCCTGAAGGGTCCGGCCATACGCGTCCTTCCCATCCCATTGCGTCTGGATCAGCTCGTCGGCGCGCGCAGTCGGCGGGATCTCGATGCGTTGCCCTGCCACAAACGCCACGGCCTCAATGCGCTCTAGGCTGGCGGGCAGCGTCGGGTCGGTCAGTGTTTGCAAGGTCCGATTTTCCACGCGGCCGGGAACGCGATCGCCCAGATAGTGGAGCGACTGGCCGACCCCTACGAGTGAGATCTGCTCTCTCAGAGTCTGCGTGCACGTTTCGATTGTGGAGTGGCCGGTCTCACAAGGAACGGGCTGCTGCGCAGGTGGAGGCGGACCCACTTCTCCGGCGTGGGCGGTCGCGTCCGCCGGGGTGCGGAACGGCCAGTTGATGTCCACGGGCGAGAAGTGATCGATTCGGACGCGCCAGAGACCTGTGCCGGGGTCGTAGAGCCCTGCGAGCTGCTCGCGCTCCTCGGTGGTGATGCCGAGTGCCGCGAGCGCAGGACTCCCGTCGGGACTGCCGTCGCCATCGACGTCGAGGTCCGCTGCGCCAGCGGTCTCACCAACGATCTCGAGAACGATGCCGTCTTCTTCCACCCGCCACTGGCCGAGCGCTCGGTCGTAGTAGCCAACGGGCGCCGCCGTACCGACCGGGAAGTCGAGGAAGTTCTCCACGTACTCGGCGACCGGCGCGTTGAACCGGACCTCGCGCGCGCCGGCCATGATGGCCTCATCGGCACTCAGCTCGACCGCGTACGTGTAGGCCGAAGAGGGAGGAAGCGGCGCCGGCATCGCCTTCTCGCCGTTCGGCCCCACCGTGTACTCGGTCGCGCGAACGTTGAGCGACGTGAGCGGCACCGAGCTGCCATCAGGGAGCTGCAGCGTTCCCGAGAGCGCCGGCGGGAACAGCAGCGTCGCCTGGCGGAACCCATCGGCATCGCGCACCGGGCTGCCGCGGGCCACCTGGATTGCCCCGCTCCCGAGCGCGATCGGCGTGACCTGCCCGTCGTAGGGGACGAGCGCGACGTCATCGAGCCACGCAAAGTCCTGCCAAGGCACCTCGCGTGTGCGCTGCGCCGGAATGAAGCCCGCGCGCTCGTAGACGACAGTGAGCAGGCCGCCGCCGTTCACGACGAGGTCGAACATGCCGTCGCTGCGCGTGTGCGTCTCGCCGTACTCGGGATGGTCAAGAACGCTGACTCGGACGCCCGGCAGCGGAACGCCGTCGCGCCCGATCACGAGGCCGCGGAGCACCGCGGCGCGCAAACGGTCGATTGTGCCGGGCGAAA
>JANNRU010000075.1:0-3692 GCA_031401755.1 Acidobacteriota bacterium
TGGGATCGGTGGGTCGCGCGGGGGCTGGAACTGGGTCAGCAGACCGTCGAGACGGGCGAAGAACCCGCAGAGGTTTTCGTCGAGGGGGCGTTTAGACTGCTGGCGGCACCGGAGTTCAGCGACCCGGGACGGGCCCGCGAGCTTGTTCAGGCCCTCGAAGAGAAGCGCGCGCTGATCGGGCTCCTCGGCCGGATGCTCGACGGTCGTGGGGTGCGGGTCGTGCTGGGTGACGAGTTTCCGGCTGGGGGGTTCTCCCGTTGCGCGGTCGTGGCGTCGTCCTATGGCGCGGGCGGCCGCGTTTTGGGCACTTTGGGGGTCGTCGGACCAGCCCGCATGGAGTATCCGCGGGCGATCGCCCTCGTCACGCACCTGGCCCGGGTACTTTCTCGATGCCTTCCGGGGCTAGGCAATTGACGACGGGGCGTCGAGAACCCAGATTCCACGCACGGCGCGACGCCCCGGCCGGACAAGCCCGGGGGCGGCTCGATAGGGACGATGAGGCGCGAGGACAAAGACAACGGGTTCGTCCCGGAGCCGCTCGACGACGGCGAGGTGGAAATCCTCGAGGTCGTCGGGATCGACGAGGACGGAGTCGCTCCGGCTCCATCGAGCGCCGGTGAAGACGACGACGCCCGCGACGTCGTGGTTTCGTTCGGCCGCGCCGCCGAGAGCCCCGCGTCGCGGGACGGTTCGAGAGGCGCAGGCGGCAACCGCGCCCAGGAGCATGACCAGTTCGTGCGTCTCCGCGCGGACTACGAGAACCTGCGCAAGCGCGTCGATCGTGAACGTCGAGATTTCGAGGAAAACGCCAACGCATCGATCGTGGGACGGCTTTTGCCGGTCTTGGATAATTTCGAACGCGCCCTCAAAACGGCCCCGAGTTCGGCCGGGGGATCGGCGCTCCAAGAGGGGCTCGTGCTGATATACAAGCACCTGCTCGATGAGTTGCGCCGCGAGGGGTTGTCGGCGATTACTGCGCTGGGTCGAACCTTCGACCCGACCCAACACGACGCGGTCGCCACCTCCGTGGGTGAGCCGGCCATGAGAAACATGGTGACCGAAGAACTTCAGCGCGGCTATCTGTTTCGCGAGCGCGTGCTCCGACCCGCGCTCGTTCGGGTCAGCGTGACCGCCGAAGAGTCCTGCGCCGTCGACCGGATCCGGGAGAAGCGCTGAGTGGGTAAGGCTATCGGCATCGATCTCGGCACGACCAACTGCTGCATCGCGGTGATGGAGGGGGGAAGTCCGCGCGTCATTGCGAGTCGCGAAGGTGCGCGAACGACTCCCTCGATCGTCGCCTTCACGTCGCGGGGCGAGCGGCTGGTGGGGCAGATCGCCAAGCGTCAGGCCTTGACGAATCCGCAGAATACGATTTACGCAGTTAAACGCCTGATTGGCCGGAAGTTCGACTCTCCTGAGGTGGCCAAGGCCTCGCAACTCGTCCCGTACGAGATCGTGGCCTCCGAGAATCGGGATGCCTGGATTTGCGTTCGCGAGCGAAGTTACTCGCCGCCCGAGGTTTCCGCATTTCTGCTGCAGCATTTGAAAAAGATGGCCGAGGACTACTTCGGCGGTGAGGTCACGGACGCCGTGATCACCGTCCCCGCCTATTTCAACGACGCCCAGAGGCAGGCGACCAAGGATGCGGGGCGCATCGCGGGTCTGAACGTGCTCCGAATCGTCAACGAGCCGACGGCCGCATCGTTGGCCTACGGGATGGATGAGGGCACGGCGCCGCGCAAGATCGCCGTCTACGATCTCGGCGGTGGAACGTTCGATATCTCCGTGCTGCAACTCGGTGACGGGGTCTTCGAGGTCAAGGCCACTTCAGGCGACACTTTTCTCGGAGGCGAGGACTTCGACCAACGAATCGTCGATTGGTTGGTCGGTAAGTTCCGCGAGCAGTCAGGGGTCGATCTGCGCAGCGACCGCATGGCCCTCCAGCGCCTCAAGGAGGCGGCCGAGAAGGCCAAATGCGAGCTGTCACGAGAGATCTCGGCCGAGATCAACCTGCCCTTTATCAGCGCCGACGAGGGCGGTCCCAAACACCTAAATACCACGATTTCCCGCGAAGTCTTCGAGGATCTTGTGGAGGATCTCGTCGAACGAACCCGTGGTCCATGTCAAGAAGCTCTCCGTCTGGCCGGTCTGCGTCCGGAGGAGATCGACGAGGTCTTGCTCGTCGGCGGTCAAACACGAACGCCGCGGGTCATCGAAATCGTCCGCGAGATCTTCGGTCGGGCTCCGAGTTCGGACATCAATCCCGACGAAGTCGTCGGGATCGGGGCGGCAGTACAGGCAGGGATCCTGAAGGGAGAAATCAAGGATCTCGTGTTGCTCGACGTGACCCCCTTGTCCCTTGGCATCGAAACCCGGGGCGGGATGTTCACCAAGATCATCGAGCGCAACGCGACGATCCCGACCCGCAAGTCGAAGATCTTCACAACGGTCGCCGACAACCAGACCAAGGTGCAAATCCACGTCCTTCAGGGAGAGCGGGAGATCGCCTCAAACAACAAGTCTCTCGGTCAATTCGAGCTGGTCGGGCTGCCTCCGGCACCGCGGGGCGCGACGCAGATCGAGGTCACCTTCGATATCGATTCCAACGGAATCGTCAACGTCCAGGCACGCGACCTGGCGACGCAGCGAGAGCAGAAGATCCTGGTGACGCCGTCGAGCGGCCTGAGCGAACCAGAGATCGCCGCGATCATCGAGGACTCGCAAAAACACGCGGAAGACGACCGGCGCCGGGCCGACTTCATTCGCGCGAAAGCGCGCCTCGAAGGCCTCGTCGACAGCAACCAGAAGACTTTCAATGAGTTCGGCTCGATGCTCCCAGCGGAACAGCAGGAACGGGTCAGAACGATTCTCAGCGACGCCAAGCACGCGCTCGAGAGCGGGAGTGCATCTCAATGCACGAGCGCCCTGGAACGGGTGGCCGAGATGGGTAAAATCCTGTCGGAAGTCATCCTGTATGATCCGGGGACTTTCAAACCCGCGACCGATGAGGTGGCATCCGCTGAGGAGGTCTAGTTGGCTGCACGTGACTACTACGAAATTCTCGGGGTCGACCGCGACGCGGACCTCGGCGCGATCAAAAAAGCCTACCGCCGACTAGCCATCCTGCATCACCCGGACAAGAACCCGGGCGACGAGGCGGCTGAAGGCCGGTTCAAGGAAGCCGCGGAAGCCTACGCTGTCCTGTCGGATCCGGAGCGGCGTGAGCGCTACGATCGCTTCGGTCACGCGGGTCTGGCCGGTGAGGGCGGGTTCCATGGCTTCGATGACGCGGTTTTCGCCGACTTTGGCGACGTGTTGGGTGGCCTTTTCGGGAGCATTTTCGGGGGCGGGCGAGGCCGTCGCCGCCAGGGCGGCCGGGATCTTCGGTTCGAGCTGGAAATCGAGTTCGAACAGTGCGCGCGTGGCGTCGAGACGGTCATCGCGGTGCCGCGGCTGGAGACCTGCCCGCGGTGCGACGGCCGGCGAGCAGAGGCGGGCGGGGTCGAGCGCTGCGAGCCGTGCGGCGGGCGCGGTCAGGTCGCCTACCAGCAAGGCTTCTTCACCGTCGCGAGGCCGTGCAATCGCTGCCAGGGGACGGGGCAACGCGTTACCAAGCCTTGCACCGAGTGCCAGGGTGAGGGACGCCTTCGTCACGAACACGAAGTTCGTGTGCGAATCCCCGCCGGAGTCGA
>JANNRU010000076.1:0-1889 GCA_031401755.1 Acidobacteriota bacterium
CGCCATGCGCTGCGCGTTCCCGAGCATCGCCAGGACGTTGGCGGCTAGGACGCTCTCCCCCAGCGAGAGATGATCGACAATGGCGAGCGCTTTCTCGAAGCTCGCGATGGCGGGATCGAGCCTCTTCAACTCCACGTGCACGTTGCCGATGCGCGTCAGCGTCTCCGCGACGTCCTCGCTCATCGCACCGCTGAGCTCCGTCTCCAGCGCCAGTGTTCGCTCGAGGATGCGGAGTGACTCCTCGTACGCGCCGAGTTCCCGCAGGACACCCGCGATATTGTTGAGCGGCTCGGCCATCGTCAGGGTCCGGCCGAGTCCCGCCTTCTCCGCCACCGCGATCGCCTCTTCGAAGGCCGCGCGGGCCTCCTTCCAGCGCGCCTGGAGACGGAGTGCGTTGCCAAGGCCGTTCAGGCCCTGGGACAGCTCCTGCATGTCCACTCGCGCTCTGGCGTCCTCGACCGCCTCGCGAAACCTGCGCTCCCCTTCGGCGAGGTCACCCCGCTCGATCGCCGCTCGACCGGCCGCATAGCGCGTGGCCCAGGTCTCCCCGGCAAACGCGGCCCCCGCTCCGACCTGTCCGCCGATCACCGTCGCGATCAGCGCGAGGCCCGCCCATGTCCGCGTCGTCTCTTGCATCGTCCCTCCGAACGCCCGCAAATCGAGCGGGAGACTAATCTCGTTCCGAGAATGGGCGCCACCGCATTCCCCGGCGGGCATACATGAGCCTCACGAGTCGCTGGTTCACGTCGGAATCGACCTGCTGGAATTTGATCGACGCGTTCCCTGTGACAGATTGCTTTTTCGAGTCCCCCACCAAGCGCCAATCAGCGATGCGAGCGGGAACATGATCAGCGCTAGATGATGGTTAATCCCCAATCCATCAGCTCGAGGTAGCCACCCGAGGTTGCGGAAGACATACGCTAGGAACGCGATTGTGGGCGCGACGAGTAGTAACGCTGAGTAGCACCACGCCTGCGGCTTTCGACGACCCAACCAGACACCGACACCGATGAACACGAGGCTCTGAAACACGAACCCCATCGGGATGAAACTCGAGACGATGTAGAAGAGAGCCGTTGCGATGCCAACTCCTAGCACGAGAACGTAGTGTGGTAGAACACGCACCATCGATTTACTCCTGAACAAGATTTCACTCACGACGGCGCCCGAATTCGTCGCCGAAGCGACTCGACTCGGTCCCACGATTACGTCAACACGCCCAAATGAAATTGATGGCGTAGCAACTTCAACGCGATTCAGTTCTCGAGCCGTTTGGCCGGCAGGTTCATCCCACCCTGATGCAGGGTCAGACTCTGAGTCTTGCCGTCCTCGCCGCCGTTGAAGGTGATCTGCGCATCGACGACCCGATAGAAAAACTTCGTCTCGGACTCGGCGAAGATCTCGAACTCGGGCTGGGAGGTCGCCTGCGCCAGCAGCTTGGAACCGTCACGCCGGATGGTGATCACGAACCCCGGCTGAAGCTCGTAGCGCCCCACGTACTGGTCCAGCGTCGCTTCCGCTACGGCCACGGTCTTGGGGGCGGCGGCAACGACCCCCTCGAGCCGTTCGGCTTTCTGATCCACGCCCCCCTGGTGCAGCACCAGATGGCTGACCTTGCCGTCTTCGCCTCGGACGAAGCTGACGCCGGCTTCGACCGCGGTGGCGAAGAACCGGCTATCCGACTCCGGGAACACCTCGAGCATCCCCTGGCCGGTGGCCTGGACGTAGTAGCGCCCTCCCTCCCGCGACACGCTGAGGATGAAATCGGGCGCCAACTGGTATCGGCCGACGTAGTTGTCGAAGATCGCGGGATCGCCCTCTGTGCCAACGTGCCTGAGACACCGACCCCCATCGAGTTTAGTGTAGAGGGCGGGGAGGCAGAAGATCAT
>JANNRU010000077.1:0-2038 GCA_031401755.1 Acidobacteriota bacterium
CGGGACCCAGGGGTCCGAGCTTTCCTTGCGCTCCTTGGGCCCCCGTCGCACCGGCTGAGCCTTGCGGCCCAAGCTTGCCCTGCGCTCCTTGGGCGCCCGTTGCACCGACCGGGCCTTGCGACCCGAGTTTTCCTTGTGCTCCTTGGGCCCCCGTCGCACCGGCCGGGCCTTGCGACCCAAGCTTGCCCTGCGCGCCTTGCGCACCTGTCACGCCGCCGGGACCTTGCGGTCCCAGCTTGCCCTGCGCTCCCTGGGGTCCCGTTGGACCTGTCGGTCCCACTGCTCCCAGCGTCACGTCGATCTCGTCGCTTCCACAGGGGCAGTCGACAATCACGGTATACGTGCCGGGTGCGGTGCTCTCCAACTCGATGACGACGAAGTCCTCATTGGAATTGACCACGAACGCAGGCTCGAACTGTCCGCCCGGAACCCCGATCAAGACCTCGGGTTCGTCACAAATCGACTCGCCCTCGAGTAGCAGGGTGGGAGGATCGCTGTCGAGGCTAGCCGAGGCGGCGGCCAGTGCCGGGTCGGGACACTCATCGTCAGAACCGGGGAGCGGGGGTGAGTCTTCGTCATCATCCTCGTCGGCCGGGGCCACCGTGCGCTGGCCCAACTCTACCCTCGGTGCGGCCGTCGCGAATCCGTGGCCCAAGAAGGCGATGGCGAACCCGAGCGCTGCAATCGCAAGCGCAAACCCCGACACGAACCGCTTGTTACGCATACCCCCCCTAATGATCGAGACCGAAGGATCCGCTCGCACTTGTACCGCGTTTGCTACGCAGGGTCAACGAGAAGTTCACGTCCGCGCGAAGCGGCGTGCGCACCCAACGCCGACAAACACGAAATACTCAAAAGGCGACAGCGGGTGGGTCGCTCGTCGACTACCCCGCCGTGAGCGAGGCGACATCGGTCACGTCCACGGTGCGGGCGCGCTCGGTGACCGTCGACTCGTGCCGCAAGAATAGCCCGCGGCCCTCCTCGAGCTTTTGCGCGAACAGTTCGCGCAGTCGAACGGAATCGAGCTTGCGCCCGCTTGAGTAATAAGACTTGGCAACGGTTCCGATCGCCCAGGTGCTGGCGAAAGCGGCAGCGGGACCAACCACCGCCCGCCCGAGGAAGCGGCCGAGCAACCGACGCACGTAGTTTTCGACGACCTGGGAGGTCAAGCCGAGTCCGGCCGCGGCCAGGAACTCCGTGAGGTGTCCACGATCCAGAGTAAAGCCGTAGCGTTCTCCGATACGGTAGACGAGGCGCATCTGGATCGGGATGATCGCCATCGTCGCTAGCGACTGCGGCAGCAGTTCCAAGGCGCCGGCGAGGATCGCGGTTTGCAGAATCGTCGGGTCGAGGTCGCGGCCGGGGTCGACCGGGACGGCGGTGATTGGTATCGCGGCCAGGTTGGCGACCCCGACCTCGACCCGTGCGGCCTCGGCCACGTCGATCGCCAGCACGCGGCGCAACTCATCGAGAAAGGTCCGCTCGGCGTCGGTGGTCCGCGCGTCGGCCTCGCAGACCGAGACGGCCATCTCGAAGGCCAGGGAGCGCGCCTCCACGCTGCCGAGCGGCTTCGCCTCTTCGACGAGCGAGGTCCGTCGCAGCGTCACGCGCTCGTGGATCCGGGCGGAGGGCTCGCCGTCCAGCGACTTGAAGATCTCCGCGAGTTTCTCACGTTCGGCTTCGCTCTGGCCTTCGTCGGCCATCGCGGCCATCAGGCAGATCGCTTCCAGGGCTTCGATCTCGGCTCGTTCCATTACCGACCTCCTGTGGGGCGAGGACAGGATCGCACGGACGGCGACCCGCGCCAGGCACCGTCATTCCGCCGCGGTCGCGGGGTTCGGGCTCGGCGATCGCGCGATCCACAAGGCCCCCGCCGCGAGCAGCGGCCCGAGGGCCCCGACCGTGGCCCACCAGACGAGCGCGCCGTAGCGCGCGTAGATCGCGGTGCCGGTGGTCGGGGCGAACAGCAGCGCCAGTGAGAACGCCATCGTGTGACCGCCGATGTAGCGTCCGCGCGCGCCGGGCGGCGCGCGCTCGG
>JANNRU010000078.1:0-7377 GCA_031401755.1 Acidobacteriota bacterium
GGAGTCGACGACCAGACGACGTTGAGGCTGTCCGGACACGGGGAGGCGGGGCCGGATGGAGGTCCACCGGGAGACCTCTACGTGGTCATCAACGTCCGACCCCATCCGGTATTCAGGAGAAGTGGCCGCGATCTCGTCTGCGAGGTTCCGGTCTCGTTCTCGCAGGCGACTCTCGGAGCAAAGGTCCAAGTTCCGACCCTGGACGGAGAGGAATCGCTCGACATTCCGGCGGGCACCCAACCGGGCACGATCCTCAGAATGCGCCAACGCGGCATACCCCCCATCGGCGGCGGAGCGCGGGGGGACCAGCATGTGATCATCCAAGTTCGCGTTCCGACCCGACTGTCGGCCTCTCAGCGGGAAATCGTCGAGCGGCTGGCTGAGCTCGAGGGCGAGGAAGCCGGCGACCGAGGCCTGTTCGATCGTGTCAAGGAAATCTTTGGCGGCTGAGCGACGATGGAACAACGATGGGGCATCGTCGATGTAGACATATCGGCGGATCTCGAAGATGCGGTACTGGCCGAGGCCGGTGACGGATTGCTGGGCGCACAAGTGCTCGGCGGCGTCGAGGGACTGCGGCTGAGCCTGTGCTTCGAATCGCTGGAAGCCGCCGAAGGCGTGGCCCTTCGATTGCGCGGTTGGCTCGGTGAAGTCGACCGATCCGAGCGCCGCGGGGTCTCAGCGGTTCGAGAACTACAGGACCAAGGTTGGCTCGAGATGTACGAGGCCAGTCTTGTACCCTTTCGCCTCGGTCGCCGGTTCGTCGTTCATCGACGAGAAGCGTCCTTCTCGCGAGCCCGGGACCCCGCCGTGCGACGGTGGCCCTTGCTGATCGTTCCCGGACGAGCGTTCGGAACCGGCGAGCACGCAACGACACGGCTGTGCGCCGAGGCTTTAGAGAGCCTGGTCGCCCCGGGGTCCGAATGGGTCGACTTGGGTACGGGAACCGGAATCCTGGCTCTGGTCGCCACGCGACTCGGCGCGTCACGCGTGCTGGCGCTCGACCGGGATCCGGAGGCTGTGGCCCTCGCTCATGTCGTCCTTGGAGCCAACGGCGTCGGCGGCGCGGTTCGAGTCGAATGTGGGAGTCTGGATGGGTCCTGGGGCGGGCCGTGGGATGGGATCGTCGCCAACATCGCCCTGCCCTACTTCCTTCACGGCGTGGGAACTCTAGCGGCACGACTCCGCGCCGGCGGCGTGATCGTCGCATCGGGATTCCTGCGATGTGACGTCCGTGAGCTTCGCCACGCGTTCATCGCCGCCGGATTGCGTCCCATCCGCACCCGTTCCCGACGTGACTGGGCCGTGCTCGTCGCAGTTGCCGAGGCTTGAGGCCCTCGATTGGCCCGCATCTGGCGCAGCTACCACCCGAACGCGTCTGAGGCCGCGCCCGGCCTGTTGACCCTTCTATCGGAGGAGGGCCATCACGTCCGTCGGGTGCTCCGCCTGCGCGCCGGCGATCGTCTTGCGGTCTTCGACGGCCGGGGCGGGGAGTGGCAAGCCGAACTCGTGGAATGCGACGCCCGGCAGGTGACCGTGCGACTCGCGGACCCAATCTCCCGCCTGGTCGAGTCGCCGCTGCGGATCGTCCTCCACCAGGTGGAATGCCGACCCGAATCGATGGACTGGCTGGTGCAGAAGTCGACGGAGCTCGGGGTCTGGGCGCTGGTCGTCGTCAACCTTCCCGGCACGCCGCAGCTCAAAGGCGACGCGCGTCTTCGACGCTGGGAACGCATCGCAATCGAAGCGGCGAAGCAATGCGGAAGAATGCGACTCCCGCTGCTCGAGCGTCGATCGACGCTCGTTCGACCTGATGGCGCGGGGGTACTGGCCTTGCTGTTGGATCCATCGGCGGACGCTCCGGCCCTCGGGGCAGTGGCGCGAGGAGCTCCGTGCCCGACCGAAGTCTGGCTCGCGGTCGGCCCGGAGAGTGGGTTCGATGAGGACCTCGTCGTTGCAGCCGAGACCGGGGGTTGGTCGCGCGTGTCGGTCGGTCCTCGCATCCTTCGCGCAGAGACCGCCGGCGTGGTCGCCGTCACCCTGGCTCAGCATCTGTTCGGGGACTTAGGAGGATCCGCCATGCTTGCCGCACCCGCTCGACGACCCTAGATTCAAGCCCATCCGTGTCCGTGCGGAATCGGGGTGGCCCTTGAACGAAATGAATATCAATGAGTTGCTGAAACGAGCGACCGATGCCGGCGCTTCGGATCTTCATCTCAAGGTCGGCAGTTTCCCGGTCATTCGAGTCGACGGCAGGCTGATTCCGATGACCGATGAGCGCCGGCTGATGCAGGAGGACACGATCTCCCTGGCCTTCAGCATCATGAGCGCCCGGCAGAAGCAGAAATTCAAGGACAACTTCGAACTGGACATGGCCTACTCGGTTCCGGGCCTGGGGCGTTTCCGTTGTAACGTATTCCAGCAGCGCGGCACGGTCGGGCTCGTCGTCCGTGTGATTCCAGTACGCATCGCCAGCGTCCGCGAGCTCGATCTTCCTCCGGTGCTCGAACAGATAGCTCAGGAACGGCGTGGATTGATCCTGGTCACCGGAACGACCGGGTCGGGCAAGAGCACGACTCTGGCCGCGTTGATGGACTTCATCAACGGGATTCGTACCGAGCACATCATGACCATTGAAGACCCGATCGAGTTCTTGCACCGAGACAAGAAGAGTTTGGTCAACCAACGCGAAGTCGAGGTGGACACCAAATCGTTCGCCCACGCGCTGCGCTCCGCCTTGCGCCAGGATCCAGATGTCATTCTCGTTGGCGAAATGCGAGACTACGAGACGATCGAGACCGCACTGACCGCGGCGGAAACCGGCCATCTGGTCGTCTCGACACTGCACACTCTAGATGCCACGGAAACGGTGAACCGAGTGATCGCCGTCTTCCCACCGCATCAGCAGAAACAGATCCGAATTCAGCTCGCTTCGGTGTTGAAAGCGGTTATCTCGATGCGGCTCGTCCCGCGCAGCGATGGTAAGGGTCGCGTGCCCGCTGTCGAAATACTTCGGACGACGCCCTACATCCGCGATTGCATCGAAAACAAAGAAAAGACAAAATTGATCGTCACCGCGATCGCTCAAGGCACCTCGCAATACGGGATGCAAACCTTCGATCAGTCGCTGTATTCCTTGTTCAAGACCGACAAGATCAGTCTAGAGGAGGCCTTGCGCCAGGCAAGCAATCCGGACGAGTTCAAACTCAAGGTGGCTGGAATCCAGTCGACCTCCGGAATGTCGCAAGAGGCGATGGACGGTTCGTCGTCCGAGGGCCGTGACGATGCAGAGCTCGACCCCCAAGATCCGCGATCGCCGTTCGAATTCTCAAACGGTTGATCCGGCGCCGCGGCGCCGCGAGGACTGGTATTCTGTCGCCGTGTCCGACGACGCTCCGACGATCTTGCCGCATTCGTCTCTGCTATTGGCCGAGTTGGCCAAGCACCTCGCGCGGAAGGACCGGAGCACGGCGGAACTGCGGTCCAGGCTCGCTCGCGCCGGCCACACTCCGGAAGCGATCGACGACGCGCTTGCGGCGGCACGCGAGCGTGGGTGGATCGACGACTCGCGGTTCGCCCGCGAGGCGGTGTTGAGCGCTGCGGGTCGCGGACGTGGCCGCACCCGGATCGTGGCGCAACTCGTTTCGCGCGGCCTCAGCCGCGGTGAAGCCGAGGCGGCATGGGATCGTGCCGTCGCGACCGGCGAGATCGACCCCGAGGCCGCGCTCACTCGCGCCCTTGCGCGGTTTCAACCTCGGGGAGGCGGCGCTTCCGACCGCCGGCGTCTGTATAATTCGCTGCTTCGCGCCGGCTTTGAAACGGACCGCATTCTCGAGGTGCTCGGCGGCCACGACAGTGCAAGAGACGAGGACGAAACCGAATGAAATCCACAGAAATCCGGCGGAGCTTCCTCGATTACTTCGCCGAACGGGGCCACCGCCTGGTGAAGAGCTCACCGCTCGTGTTGCCTTCGGATCCGACGCTGCTCTTTGCCAACGCCGGTATGAACCAATTCAAGGACTCGTTCACGGGACGGGAATCGCGCGATTACCGTCGGGCCGCGACCGTCCAAAAATGCCTGCGTGTCTCCGGAAAGCACAACGACCTGGAGACGGTAGGCCGGACGCCGCGTCATCACACATTTTTCGAGATGCTCGGCAACTTCTCGTTTGGCGACTACTTCAAGCGCGATGCGATCGAAATGGCCTGGCAACTCATCACGGGCGTGTGGGGTGTGCCTGAGGACAGATTGTGGGTCACGGTCTTCGGCGGGACCGATCGATTGGCGGCGGATGACGAGGCCTTCGCCATCTGGCGCGACCGGATCGGGGTCGCGCCAGAACGAATCCTGCGGCTCGGTGAGGCCGATAACTTTTGGCGGATGGGGGAGACGGGACCGTGCGGACCCTGCAGCGAGCTGCACTACGACCTCGGCGCCGATCTCATCTCGGTGACCGGTCGGTCCACGCCCGAGACCGATAGCCGCCGTTACATGGAAATTTGGAATCTGGTGTTCATGGAGTTCGAGCAGGCTGTGGGTGGCGAGTTGCTCCCGCTACCCGCACCGAGCATCGACACAGGCATGGGGCTCGAGCGTATCTCCGCCGTGCTCCAAGACAAGCGTAGTAACTTCGAGACTGACCTGTTTCGACCCCTGGTTGCGGCGATCGCCGCACGTTCCGGAGTCGAGCCCGGTGCCACGGAGAATAGCGATTTCTCGATGCGAGTCATCGCCGATCACGCTCGCGCGGTCTGTTTCTTGGTCGCCGACGGGGTGGTCCCATCGAACGACAAGCGCGGCTACGTGCTGCGTCGCCTGCTGCGTCGCGCGATCCGCCACGGACGAAAGCTGGGAATGGACGGCCCGTTCCTGGATCCGATCACCGCTGTGGTCATCGAACGCATGGCTGAAACGTATCCGGAGCTGCTCGCAGCGCGGGAGGCGATCGACGAGGTTACGCGTCGCGAGGAGTTACGATTCGGAGAGACCCTCAGCTCGGGGTTGGTCTTGCTCGACGAGTGGCTGGCGGCACTTCCCCCCGCGGAGACGGGAGCGGCGCGGGTGCTCCCGGGCGAATCGCTTTTCCGGCTGCACGACACCTTTGGTTTTCCGTTGGACCTGGCTCGCGACGTGGCCGATGAGCGAGGCGTCGTCCTCGACGAGGCCGGTTTCGACCGCGAGATGCACCAGCAACGCGAGCGGGCGAGGGCCTCGTGGAAGGGCGGGAAAGTCGCTAGCGAGCCCGGCGTATGGAAGTCGCTGGCCGCGGAATTGATGACGAAGTTCGTGGGCTACTCGGAGGTCGAGCTGGAGGCGGTTCCGGTCCTGGCCGTGCTGCACGAGGGCCGGACTGTCGACGAGCTGATCGCTGGGCAGACCGGCGAGGTCGTTCTTGCGGCGACCCCGTTCTACGCCGAATCTGGAGGCCAGGTCGCCGACACCGGCTGGATCGTGGGCGCCGAAGGTCGCGCGGAGGTGTTGGACGTCCGACGACCGGTAGCCGGACTGATCGTTCACCGAGTGCGAGTCGACGTCGGGCGACTGGTCCTCAGGGAACCCGTTCGCGCGGAGGTCGACCGTGCGCGCCGCGCCGCGGTGCGGCGAAATCACACAGCAACACACCTGCTCCATGCCTCCCTGCGTGAGGTTGTCGGACTGCATGTCAAGCAGGCAGGTTCGCTCGTGGCGCCGGATCGCTTGCGTTTCGACTTCTCGCATTTCCGAGCCACTTCGGATTCCGCCGTGGAGGAGGTCGAGGCGCGAGTCAACGCGCAGATCCTCGCCGATCTCCCGGTGGAGACCGTCGAGATGAACTTGGATGAAGCGCTCGATAGCGGGGCGATGGCCCTGTTCGGCGAGAAGTACGCCGACCGGGTTCGGGTCGTGCGTGTTGCAGACCTCTCCGTCGAGCTCTGCGGTGGTACGCACTGTCAGCGAACTGGCGAGATCGGCCTGTTCAAGCTGACCGCGGAGCGCGGGGTGGCTGCCGGGACGCGTCGGGTCGAGGCACTGACGGGAGGTGCCTCCCTCGCTCGCTTCCGATCCGACCATGCGATCGTCAGGAGCCTCGAGGAGCAGTTGGCGATCCCAGCCGAGCGCATCGTCGATGAGATCGGCCAGCGGCTCAAACAGCTTCGCGAGGTCGAGCGCCAACTCGAAGCGGCGAGGGTGTCGGGGGTCCGGGAACGACTGCTCCAGGAGTTGGGGCAGGCCGGGCAGGTCGGTGGCGTAAAGATTCTGGTCCAGCGCGTCGATGGGCTCTCGGCAGCGGAGACCCGCGAACTTGCCGATAGCTTGCGCCAGAAACTAGGTTCGGGAGTGGTCGTGCTCGGGCGATCGGACGGAGACAAAGCGTCCTTGCTCGTCGGAGTGACCGATGATTTGAAGAGCCGGGTTCCCGCAGGGGAACTCGTTCGCGAGCTGGCACGGATCATCGGCGGCGGCGGGGGCGGACGCCCGGATTTGGCCGAAGCGGGCGGTCGCGATGCGACGCGGCTCCAGGAAGCCCTCGACGCCGCAACCGATGTCGTCGCGCGACGCATGGAGGCGACTGGGTGATCAGGTGGTCAAAGATTGGGATGGTGCTGCTCGCGACGGCGATGGCCAGCGCGGTTAGCGCGGCCGCCGACGTGCTCTATTGGAGGACCGAAGGCGGGGTCGTGGCGATCACCAACATCCCGGGCGAGCCCGGATTGCGTCCACTCTTCGCGCCGCCCCGCAGAACCGGGGCGCTCCCGTCTACGATCCCCGCCGTTGGCCGCGATCTCGACGAAATGATCGATCTCGCGGCGAGGGAGGCCGAACTGCCGGTCGGGCTCGTTCGCGCCGTGGTTCAGGTCGAGTCGAACTTCGATGCCCGTGCGGTCTCCCACAAAGGGGCCTCCGGGCTGATGCAACTGATGCCAGCGACCGCACGGGCCTACGGAGTGCGCGACGTCTTCGATCCGCTCGAGAATCTCCGGGCAGGTTCCCGCCATCTGCGCTCGCTGATCGACGAGTTCGGCGATGAGCGGCTGGCGCTGGCCGCCTACAATGCCGGCGCCGGAGCGGTTCGTCGTTCCGGCGGAATTCCCAACTATCGCGAGACCCAAGACTACGTCCGCAAGGTCCAGCAGCGTTCCGGTCGGCAGCGGGGCCAGGTCTCTCCGGCCGACTCCGCCCCGACTCACCCGGCCGCGGACGTCCAGCTCCATCGCAGCCCCGACGGTCGACTTTTGCTCGCGAACTGATCCGCGCTGCGGACACCAGCTGTCAACCCCAAATAGAAATGTCGGGTTTCCCGCAAAGTAGAAATGTCGGGTTGACAGATTGGCATCGGGCCTCCCTCTGGGGTCTTTTCCGGGTTCCCCCCCCGAAGGGGGGACCCACCGGGTAGA
>JANNRU010000079.1:0-2547 GCA_031401755.1 Acidobacteriota bacterium
TTCACCGTAGGCGCATTGCTGGCGGCGATCGGCGGGACGAAGCTGCAGATCGTGGCGAACATCCCGTTCGGATCGCGCGAGATCGGGAGCCAGAGCATGTAGGGCAGCACGATGCTCATGATGACCGGGGTCTGCAGGGACTGAGCCTCGCGCAGGTCGTTGACCGCCGCGCCGATCGCCGCCAGCAATGCGCCTACGGTGAAGTAGGCGATCAGGAAGAACACAAGCAAGTAGACGAAATTCATCGCACCGATCAGGTAGCCCAGGCTGAAAATGGCCAAGGCGCCCCCGCCCGCCGAGGCGTAGACGATTAGAATCGTCAAGCTGACCGCGAGTTGTCCGAGGATTTTGCCGGCCATCAGTTCCATCGGCGACAGGGCTGCGAGAAGCACCTCCACGACCCGGCTCGCTTTTTCCTCAACGGTCGTCGTCAACAGCGATTGGCCTCCGACCATGACCGAGACCATCAACATCGCCATCAACCCGACCGATACGAGCAGCCGCAACTCGGAGACCGAGTCACGCTCGCCCTCGGGGCCGACCTCGCGCGTTCGTGGGGATTTGACCTCGACGAGCGACTTCAACTCCGCGGGGTCCAGCGCCGCCGCCCGAATCCGCGCCTCCTTGATCGCGTCCCGCGCCGAATTCCTGATCTCCGACTCGACGCGGTCGTCCAACTTATGGCGAATGAACAACTCGAAGCCACCGAACTCGTTCGAGCCCGTCGCGCGCTCGACGGCGTCGGGTGCAATGACGATCAGCGCCTGGAGCCCGCCGTCCTTCGCCGAGCCCTCGCGGAGCGGACCCTTCGCGTTCTCGACATTGGCGGTCGAATCGAGCGCCTCGACGGTCAGGCGTGGCACGTTGGCGATCTCCGAATCGATGGCGGTTCGCACGGATTCGCCGACTCCCGGTGCCGCCGCGCCGATCCGATCCTCAAGATCTTCGGCCAATTCTCCGGCCATTTCGCGATTGCGGGTCGCGATCGCCTCAGGCAGGAGCCTCTTGCGGAGTCCCTCTAGTGCCCGGCCGCTCGCGTCGATCACGGCCACGCTTCCGGTCACAGCGGGAGCTTGTTCTTTGAGCAGGAAACGGAAGCCGACGATGGCGACGGCCAGGATCACCACCGGAACGACGAACGCGCCGAGGATGAACGCCTTTGTCGCCGCCGTGGCGATGAACTCGCGCGCTGCAACGACGAGGATCTTTCTCATGCGGCGCCGTCGCCGACGGGGCCGGACGCCGCATCGCGAACCGCGTGCCGCAGATCCTCGCGGTCACCGTCTGCCGAATCATGGACGATGCTTACGAAGACGTCCTCGAGCGAGGGTCGACGAAGCTCGATCCGTTCGACCGGACACGCGGCGGCGATCGAAGCGATCACGGCGTGAGCGGGGAGTCGCCCGTCCAAGTCGACCTCGATGAGCCCGTCTAGTGCGCGAACGCCTCGGACGCCGGCGAGCCGTCCGATCGAGTCGATTCCCGGGCCGCCCTGGGCCGTCTCGACGAGCAGCGTGTGCGGGTCGTAGCGCCGGCGGATCTCGGCGACCCGCGAGTCGAGAACTTTGCGGCCGCGGTGGATCATGACGACCTGATCGCAAAGTTGCTCGGCCTGCTGCATGACGTGCGTGGAAAACACGATTGTTTTGCCCCGGGCATGCAGTTCCTGAATGACCTCTCGCAGCGTGCGGGTGCTGACCGGGTCGAGTCCAGAGAACGGTTCGTCCAGGACCAGGAGGTCCGGATCGGGGATCACCGCGGCGATCAACTGGACTTTTTGCTGCATGCCCTTGGAGAGCTCCTCACAGCGTTTGTTCCGCGCGTCACCGAGATCCAGGCGCTCGAGCCACCCGCGAATCCGGGCCGCGATCTCGGAGTCTGGAACCCCCTTGATCCGGGCCATAAACGTAAGAAACGCCGACACCTTCATCTTTCGGTAGATGCCGCGCTCTTCGGGAAGGTAGCCGATGCGGTCCTTGGACTCGATCGCGGATCGGCGGCCGAGGATCGTCAACTCGCCGGAGTCGGGGAAGAGGATCGAGAGAATCATCCTGATCGTCGTGGTCTTGCCCGCGCCGTTCGGACCGATGAAGCCGCAGAGACTGCCCTGCGGTACCTCCAGATCCAAATTGTCGACGGCGAGCTTTTCACCGAAGGTTTTGGTCAGATTCCGCAGGACGATGGCGTTGGTCATCAAGTTGTTCCCGGCGGCAATCCTAGCATCGGGATCGCCGGCCAGCGCACGGCGAATCGACGCGGAAGGAGTTGGCGACGCGACGATTCGCCGGGACATGTAGACTCTGGAATCGCTCAGACCCCGAAAAAAATAGCTCCGGAGGCCTGTCAGATGATTGAATCGCGTAGAGGAAGCAGCTCCACTGGCCCCGCTTCACTCCTTCGACGACTGGCAAGCATGTGAGGGTGATGCTGCTGCGGCTCTTGCTTTCCACTGGCTGCCAGCAACGCGAAACATTCGCCTGCTCAGGCGATGGTTCCTGGCAGCCGCTGCGATACTGCGATACCACTTGACCTTCGCGGCCACTCACG
>JANNRU010000080.1:0-10057 GCA_031401755.1 Acidobacteriota bacterium
TTCGATGGGAGCGGCTGGCGCACTGGAGCTTGCCGGCAATCTCATGTCGTTTCGCGACGGAGTATGTCATCCCACAATCAATGTCGATCAGCTCGATCCGGCATGCGAGCTGCCGGGCTTAGTGCTGAACGAGCCCAGAGAGATCGGCGACGTCCAGTACATCCGCTCCCAGCGCGTCAACCTCGGTCTGTTCCAGAAGCATGTCAACGTACTGTGGGACCTCGCCCCCCACGACGTTTCGATCCTGCTCTACATCCTGCAGAAGATGCCCACACACGTCTCCGCGGTCGGGAGCTGGCATGTGACCGAAGGCATCGAGGACGTGGTCGTCCTGACCTTGGAGTTCGGCCCACAGTTGATGGCCAACATCATCGTCTCGTGGCTCGATCCGCGGAAGGTCCGGGAGATGACCGTGGTCGGCAAGCGCAAGATGTTGGTCTATGACGACCTATCGGCCAACGAGAAGATCCGCCTCTACGACAAGGGCGTCGACGGCCCCGCGCGCTACGACTCGTTCGGCGAGTTCCAATACTCCTATCGCTACGGCGACATCGTGATCCCGATGCTGCGCGAGTACGAGCCACTGAAGGCCGTCTGCGCGCATTTCGTCGAGTGCATCCGCACGGGAGCGACTCCCCGCAGCGGCGGCAGAGTCGGGGCGCGGGTCACGCAAATCCTCGCAACTGCCCAGGACAGCCTGCGCGCCGACGGCCGCCGCATGGCGCTCGCGGAGTTCGTCGCCTCGTGAAACCAGGGTTCCGGGCGGTTGCTTTCGCGGTCGCGCTCACCCTCTACGCCCTCTTCGCCGTGCAAGTTTGGCTCGGCCAGCGCGACCCGGAGGGGTTCGTCGCCAGGCCGCGGGCGCTGGCGCCTTGGATCGGCCCGTCCGCCCGGGCGCTGAACGACCGCGCCCAAACGCTGCTCCGCGAGGCGGTCCAGGTCTTGAACGACCGCGATCGGCCACCGGCCGAGCGGTTGGCTGGTTATCAGGCACTTATCGAACGCGCCCTCGGGCTCTACGAGCGCAGCTTGGTCGCCCGCCCCTTGCAGCCCGAGGCTTTGGCCTACGTCGCCGCGCTGCGTTTCGAACTGGCCCCTCCGTCGAATCCGGCCGATCGGGAGCGGCTGTTCGGAATGATCGAACACGCCCAGCGCATCGGGTACGGATCGGCCGACGTCCAATTCAAGGTCGGGCGCCTGCGCGTCTCGATGGGCGATCGCGCCGGGGCGCTGGCGCCTATTCGTCGCGCTGTCGCGCTCGAGCCGGCCCTGGCTCGCGACGCGGCCGCCCTGCTCGCCGACAATCTGTTCTCGATCGACGAGATCCTGACCGCGCTCCCCGAACGACGCACGGCGCTCGTCGCGCTCGAGCCTGTTTACTATGAAGAAAGCAAAGAATTAGAACTCTTTCGGGCTCTTGAACCGTTGCTCGACGAAGCAGCGCCCTCAATCCTGAGCACCTTCGCCAACGCCGGACTGCGCGCCGGCGAGGCCGCCCGCGTGCTCGACGCGCTCGGGGCGGCGCAGTTGAGCGATCCGGATGCCGACGCGGAACGGTGTCTACTGCGCGCCCGCGCTTTCCGCGACCTAGGACAACTCGAACCGGCCCTGGCCGAAGCGACGCGGGCACGCCAGATGCGACCGGAGAACTCGCGTTACGCTGAATATCTCGGCCAAACGGCGGCCGCGGCCGGGGACGCGGATCGCGCGATCGCGGCCTACCGCGACTCGCTAGCGCTGCTCGCGCGAATCGATTCCGACCCGAGCCTGCGCGCGCGTCTGTACCGCGAGATCGGCCAGGCCGAAGAGTCGCGCCGGCGCCCCGATCGGGCGTATGATGCTTATCGTCGAGCGATCGAGATTGATCCCACCGAGACGATCGCCGCTCGACGCCTCCGTGAAATGTCCCGCGCCGGCGGCTTCGACGGGAGGTGACGCCGTGACCGTGACCGCCAAGTTCTTCCAGCACCCCCAGGCCTTGATCGAATCGACGGAAATCGGCGCACGCACGCGCGTCTGGGCCTTCGCCCACGTGATGGATGGCGCGCGGGTCGGCGAGGACTGCAACATCGGCGAGCAATGTTTCGTCGAGCGCGGTGCCGTCGTCGGAGATCGGGTCACGATCAAGAACGGGGTCGCGGTGTGGGACGGGGTGACGATCGAGGACGACGTCTTCCTGGGCCCGAACGCCGTGCTGACCAACGACCTCCGGCCGCGCAGCCGTTCGGCGAAGTTCGTTCCGGTTCCCACCCGCCTCGCGCGCGGAAGCAGCATCGGCGCCAACGCGACGATACTGTGCGGCCTGCGCGTCGGTCGCTATGCCCTGGTCGGGGCCGGGGCGGTGGTCACCCGCGACGTCCCCGATCATGCGCTCGTCCTCGGCAACCCTGCGCGCGGGGTCGGTTGGGTCTGTTGCTGTGGGCAAGCTCTGGTCGTGTCGGACCCGCAGGTGATCTGCTCCTGCGGGCGCCGCTTTCGACCGACGCCGAACGGGGTCACCCCGCTCGACGAGCCGTGAGCGATGCCGCGCTTGACGCTCCACCGCGCCCGCACTTAGTCTAGCGATCATGTTTTGCCGCTCGCGTGGGGTGGCGCCCGTCGTGGCGCTGGCGTTGGCCCTGACCGCGCCCGCCGGGCCGGT
The DNA here is from genome assembly GCA_031401755.1 of Acidobacteriota bacterium. Classification (GTDB taxonomy): domain Bacteria; phylum Acidobacteriota; class Polarisedimenticolia; order Polarisedimenticolales; family Polarisedimenticolaceae; genus JANNRU01. The sequence goes on from JANNRU010000080.1 coordinate 2,642, forward strand.
CACGGCGCGGTCTCTGCTCGAGCCCCCGGAGCTCGAGCGCTACCTCAGGTGGGGCCCGGTCCGCGTGCGCCCGGGGTTCGAAATCGCCAACCTCGGCTACGATGACAATCTGTTCTTCAACAGCGAAGAGAAGATCGGCGACTACACCGTGACCCTCGCACCGCAGGTCGAGGGAATCATGCTGCTCGGTAGCCGGGCGTTCCTGACCTTTCGCGAACGACTCGAATACACCGCGTACAAGACCGAGTCCGATCTGAACTTTCTCAACGTCCGCGGCAACGCGCGCGTGACGGTGCCGTTTGGCCGCTGGGGCATCTTCGGCGAGGGCACCGCGAATCGAGTCAAGGAGCGCCCTTCCGACCGATTGGACATCCGGCCGGAGCGCAACGAGCGCCTCGCCGGATTCGGGGTGATCCTCGAACCCGGCTGGCGCAGCTCGATCGAATTGTTCCGCAGCGACGGCCGCTGGCGTTACTCCGACGCGGACGATGCGACCTCGGGCGGCCAGTCGATCGCCTCGCGCGTCGACCGCAACGAAACGCTGCAGTCGCTGGTCGCGACCTATCGGTTGCGCGGCCGAACCTCGCTGACGCTCGATTTGCGCCAACGGGAGTTCGCGTTCACGAACGCCGAACTGCGCCGCGACACCGACTCGCTCTCCGTCCTGCCCGGGCTGCGCCTCGAAGAAGGCGGCCCGCTGATCGGATCGTTGAAGCTCGGCCGCAGCTCGATCGATCCCCAGGACCCCGCGCGTCGCTCGTTCAGCGAGCCGATCGGCGAGGCGGAGCTGGCTTGGCGCTCCGGTTCGGGGACGACCCTGCGCCTGGATGCGCGACGCCAAGCGGGGATTTCGCTCTACGAGTCGGAGCTGGTCTACGTTGAAAGCGATTACGCGCTCCGAGCGATCCATTACTGGAATCGCCTTTTCGGCAGCGAGATCGGCGGCTCGATCGGTCGTCTGACCTTCCCCGAAGGCACCACGAACCGTCAGGACGACACGCGGCACTACGACGCCGGCGTCCGCGTGCGAATCGCTGAGACTTCGCTGGGCCGGCGCATCGAGTACAGCCTGCGGATCGGGCGCTACAGCCGGGACTCGACCGTCGACTCCCTCGATCAATCCCAGACGACCGTCAGCCTCAACGCGATCCTGGGCTACTGACGCGCTTTTTTCGCGCCTCGCTGTCATACGCGACGGTCCCGCGGGACACTCATCCCGTGAGCCTGACGATGAAGGAGGCGACACCATGGAGGCTGTGAGCGCTCTGAGCCGCGTCGATGCCCCGGCCGAACTGGCCGCAGACCTGGCCGCATTCCACCACGCCAGCTACGGCTGGGCCCTGGAATGCTGCCGCCGCGACCGCCAGGAGGCCGAGGAAGTCCTTCAAGCCTGCTACGTGAAGGCGCTCGACGGCCGGGCGCGCTTCGGCGGAAACTCCGCGCTGCGCACCTGGTTTTTCGGCGTGATCCGTTACACGGCCGCCGAACGGCGCCGCCGCGACGGCTTCCGCCGCTTGGCCCTCATGAATTGGTTCGCCGGCCGCCCCGCGCCCAAGCCGGCTGCGAGCCCGGAACACCTCTCCGGACAGGGTGAACTGCGAACCCGCTTGAATCGTCTCATCGTCGGCCTGTCGGACCGCCAGCGCGAGGTGCTGCACATGGTCTTCTACCAGGAGTTGACGCTCGACGAAACGGCGCAGGTCCTGGGGCTGTCCATCGGCAGCGTGCGCCGGCACTACGAGCGAGGCAAGGCGCGCTTGCGCTTGGCGCTCGCGAACACGGGAGAAACGAAATGACTACTCCAGACAAGAACGAACGAGAGATCCGTGAACTTTTTTCCGCCGCGCGCCGGGCGGACGCCGAGGAGACCCCAGGCTTCAAGGAGACGCTGCGCGCCGCGCGCGAGGTGGCCGTGAAGTCCCCAGCAAGCGGTACCCGACGCGGGTTGCAGTGGGCCTTCGTTGGCGCGGCGGCCAGCGCGGCCGTTGCGGGGTTCGCGTTCTGGCTCGTCCTGCAAGAATCGCCAGCGCCGCTCACCGGATCCGCTCCCGAGACGAACGAACCCACCGTCACCGCGGACAGTCCCCGGCTCGAGATCGGGGTTCCTGACCCGACAGGAATGCCGATCGCCGGCGCGACCGTGTTCCTCGACCACGACAACGGCCAAACCGCCGCAACGAGACCCAGGACCGGTTCCGACGGTGTCGCCGTGTTCACCCAGGTCAAGGCCGACGCGGGGTCCAAGATCGAAGGCTCTTACCCGGGCATGGACTCCCGCACCGAAACCGACGTGGCCGTGCCGCCCGGACTCGTGGCACAACGGCCGGTCCGGTTGGGCTCCGAGGACAAGGTCGTCGCCAGCGGGAGCGTCATCGATCGCAAGGACACGGACAACTCGTTACGCTTCCGCGACGAGTTCAGCGGGGATCTTCCTCTCGCCGGGCGCGACTACCAACACGTGTTGACCCTCGCGCCTGGCGTCCACGATAACGAGGGTGATGGGAACGTCACCGTCCACGGCTCCCGCGAGCGGGATTTCAAGTCGTCGGTCGACGATCTCTCCAGTGTCGATCCGTTGGCCGGAAAAATCATGGCCCACGTCAACTCGAACCCGGTTGAGAAGAGTGCAGCCAAAACCTCGGGCGCAGGTGTGAATTCCACTCGAGCCAAGGCAGAGCCGATGGCGATCTCCGCTCCCACGGAGTCGCCGGAGGCCAGGCCGTCTTTCAACACCGAAGGCTACCGGGCGACCACCGAAAACAGGTTCCTCTCGGTGCAGGAAAACCCGTTGTCGACCTTCTCGATCGACGTCGACACCGGCTCGTACTCAAACGTGCGGCGTTTTCTCACTAGCGGTACGCTGCCCCCGCGCGACGCGGTGCGGATCGAGGAGTTACTCAACTACTTCTCCTACGACGATCCGACTCCCAGGGGTGACGCGCCGTTCTCGGCGCGGATCGAGATCGCCGACTGCCCCTGGGCCCCCGACCACCGGCTGGCGCGCATCGGCCTCAAGGGTCGAACGATCGCCCGCGGCGAATCACGCGGCTCGAACCTGGTCTTCCTGATCGACGTTTCGGGCTCGATGGACACGCCGGACAAGTTGCCGCTGCTGAAATCCGCACTGGCCTTGCTCGTCGACCAACTGCAAGGCCGTGACCGGGTCGCGATGGTGGTCTACGCGGGTGCTTCTGGGTTGGTGCTGCCCTCGACGGCGGGCTCGGCCAAGGCCGAGATCCGCGCCGCGCTCGATCGGCTCAGAGCCGGCGGCGGGACGAACGGTGCGGCGGGCGTGGCCCTGGCTTACCAGGTCGCGCGGGAGAATTTCATTCCAGGTGGGGTCAACCGCGTGATCCTGGCCACCGATGGTGATTTCAATCTCGGCATGACCAGTGAGAGCGATCTGCTCGGGCTGATCAAGAAGGACGCCGACGATGGGATCTTCTTGACCACGCTCGGCTTCGGAACCGGCAACTACCAGGACCACCGTCTCGAGATGTTGGCCGACAAAGGCAACGGGGCCTACGCCTACATCGACACGATTCGCGAAGCGCGCAAGGTGCTGGTCGAGCAGATCGAGGGCACGCTGGTGACGATCGCCAAGGACGTCAAGGTCCAGATCGAGTTCAACCCGGCGCAGGTCGGCGCCTACCGGCTGATCGGCTACGAGAATCGGATGCTGGCCAAGGAAGACTTCAACGACGACAAGAAAGACGCAGGTGAGATCGGCGCCGGCCACAGTGTCACCGCGCTGTACGAGCTGGTTCCGGCCGATGTGAACTCGGCTGCGCTGCCCGCAGTCGATTCCTTGAAGTACCAGGAGGCGCCCGCGCCACAGGAAAACTCGCGGACCAGCCGCGAGACTCTGACCCTGAAGCTGCGCTACAAGGAACCCGACGGCGCCAAGAGCCGGCGGCTGAGTTTCCCGGTCATCGACGACGAGCGATCCTTCGCTGGCGCCTCGACCGACTTCAAGTTCGCCGCCGCGGTTGCCGGCTTCGGAATGCTGCTGCGCGACTCCGAACACCGTGGTGATCTCGGCTTCGACGACGTACACGCTCTGGCCCTGCAAGGGATCGGCGTCGACACCGGCGGCTATCGCGCGGAGTTCCTGTCCCTCGTTCGGCAGGCGGCGAGCTTGCAGCGACCCAGCGAATTGGATTGAGCGATCCGCAGGAGGGCCGGGGCACGTGCCCCGGCCCTCCGCGATACTGCCGCGGCCCGCGAGGACTCGGGCTATTACCATGATCTCAAGCCGATCCAAGTTCGCTTCACTGCTCCCACTCGCGGCGCTCTGCCTCGTGTGGGTCGGCATGGCGGCGGCCGACGACGAGCCGACGGTCGCCGCGCGTGCGCCGGAAACTCCGCCCGCCGGGGAGCGACTGCTGACGCTTGAAGCCTACCCTGCCGCACTCCTGCCACCGGCGACCCACGACCCGATCTTCGAGCGCGCCCGCTCGGACTACCGCATCGGCCGCCAGGATCTGCTCGAAATCTCGGTCTTCGGCGTCGAGGAGCTGAGACAAACGGTCCGCGTCACCGATGACGGCTCGATCACGATGCCGCTCCTGGGCCGACTCGCGGTCGTGGGATTGAGCAAGACCGAACTCGAGCAACTCATCGCCCGCTTGCTCGAGGCCCGCTACGTGCGCGACCCGCAGGTCACCGTGTTCGTCAAGGAATACGAGTCCAAGAAGGTCGCGGTCAGCGGGGCGGTCAAGAAACCCGGAACTTACGAGATGCTCGGCGAAAAGACGCTACTCGAGATGATCTCGATCGCCGGCGGACTCGACAAGGACCTCGGCAACGAGATCTTCATTTTCCGCGCCGCCGTGGATGGAACGACGGAGCGCCTGCCCGTCGATCTCGACCGACTGGTCTACGACGCCGACCCGGCGATGAACCTGGTGCTCGAACCCGGAGACATCGTCTATGTCCCCACCGTCGAGAAGGTCCGCATCTTCGTCAGCGGCGCCGTGAAGACTCCAAACCTGTTCGAAGTTCCCCGGTCCCAGCCGGTGACGGTGCTCAAAGCGATCACACTGGCCGGGGGCACGACCGATCGCGCCGCCGAGCGCCGCGTGCAGATCATCCGCACCGATGCGGACGGCCAGCGCGTGACGCTGCAGGTCGATCTGCGCAAGATCAAGCGCGGAAAGGCCGAAGATCCGATTCTTTATCGCGACGACCTGGTCTTGGTGCCGGAGTCGTTCTTCTGATCGCGACTCCCGCCGGGGAGCCCCACGGGCGCGCGTGAGATCCGGAACGGCGATCTCGTCCCTGCGTAGCGGCGCGACCTGGATACTCGCGGGGAGCGCCGTCTACTCCGCCTGCCAGTGGGCGCTCCCCGTCGTCGTCGCCCGGACGCTCGACCCGGAAGCGGTGGGCCAGTTCGCGCTCGCGCTGGCGATCACGGCCCCGCTATTCCTGCTGACCAACCTCCAATTGCGCACGGTCCTGGTGACCGACGTCGAGTCCCGCCATCCGTTCCGGCATTACCTGCGATTGCGCCGAATCTCGAATCTCGTCGCGCTGGCCGGCGTCGCCGCCGTCGCGATCTGGGGTCCGTGGCCCACGCAGACCGCGTGGGCACTCGGTTGCGTCGGTCTGGCGCGCGCCGCCGACTCGATGAGCGACCTGCACTACGGTGGGCTCCAACGCGAGCACCGCCTGGCGCGGGTGGCGCTGTCGATGGCACTGCGCGGTATCGCCGCGCTCGCGTCGGTCAGCCTTGCGCTCGCGCTCGGCGGCGGCGTGGCCGGCGCGGCGGCCGCGTTCGCGGCGGCCTGGATCGTTGCCGAGCAGTTCGTCGATGCACCGTCCTCGCGAAGACTCCTTGGCCGAGACTCTCCCCTGTCCAACGCTCCCTCCATCGGCGCGCTGGCGCGGACCGCGCTGCCGCTCGGTCTGGTGATGGCTCTGATCTCATTGAATTTGAACATCCCCCGCTACTTCATCGAGGGCTTGCGCGGCGCGCGCGATCTGGGACTGTTCGCCGCGGCGGCCTATTTGTCCCAGCTCGGTGCCCTCGTGGTCAACGCGCTCGGCGTCGCCGCCGCACCGAGACTGGCGGCGCAGTTCACCGAGGGGCGAAGAGCCGATTTCCGGGCCTCCCTCCTCCGGCTGACGATCGTGGCGCTCGCCCTGGGAACGCTCGGCCTGATGGTCGCGCTCGCGGCGGGCCGACTGGTCCTGACCCGGGTCTACGGGACGGCGTACGGCGAGGGCGCCGAGGTGTTATCCGTGTTGTGCGCCGCGGCGGGCCTGGGGTATCTCACCGCTGCGCTTGGATGCGGGGTCACCGCGAGCCGGCAGTTCAAGCGCCAAGTGCTGGTTCTCGGCGCCGCGACCCTGACCACGTTGATCGCGGCCACGCTCCTGGTGCCGGGTCGCGGCATTCTCGGCGCGGCGTGGGCGACCTTGATCTCATCCGGAGTGGCCTGCGCTGGGATGACCTGGCTGCTCGCGGCCTCGATGAGCGCCTGGGTCCCGGAGCGATCGGACGAGGCGTCGTGAGTCGCCCCCCGCGCGTTCTACACGTCGTCGGTGGACTCGACCCTGGCGGAACCGAGGCCTGGCTGACCGAGCTCGCCCTCGGGATCGATCGACGACGCGTGACGCTCGACTTCGTCGTCCACTCTGCGGCCGAAGGCGCGCTCGAGCCTGCGGTTCGCGAGGCCGGATGTACGGTGCTGCGCGCTCTCTCCCCGCACAACCCAGTCCTCTACGCCCGGCGCTTCCGGAGGATCCTGCGCGAGCGCGGCCCTTACGCCGCTGTTCACACCCACGTGCACGACTTCAGCGGCTTCATCTTGCGACTGGCGGCGCAGGCCGACGTCGAGTTGCTCATCGCGCATGCGCATACCGACACCGCCGCGGTGGACGCCCGAGCGAGCTGGCTCCGACGGTCCTACCAGCGACTTGGCCGGAGCTGGATCCGGCGCTATGCAACCCACGGATTCGCGGTCGGTTTTGGCGCGGCGCGGACGAGTTTTGGGCACGATTGGCGAACCGATCCCCGCTTCCAGTTCCTACCGTGTGGCATCGATCCTGCCGTCTTCGAGGCACCGCTCGACTCCGCCGCGGTGCGACACTCGCTCGGCTTGCCGATCGACGCGCCGGTTCTCGGACACGTCGGGCGCTTCGTCGGACTCAAGAACCACGCCTTTCTGGTCGACGTCGCCGCCGAAGCGATGCGTCGGGATCCGGCGCTCCATCTGTTGCTCGTCGGCGACGGGCCGCTGCGCGCGCAGACTGCGGCCCGGATCGTGGAGCGCGGACTCGGCGCACGATCGGTGCTCACCGGGAATCGGTCCGATGTTCCGGCACTGATGCGCGCGGCGATGGACGCGCTCGTCTTTCCGTCGCTGGCAGAAGGCCTCGGCCGCGTAATTCTCGAGGCTCAGGCGTCGGGCT
>JANNRU010000081.1:0-1765 GCA_031401755.1 Acidobacteriota bacterium
CAAGCGACGAATTGCAGACCTCACGAGCGAGGACATCGATTCCGTGCTGCGTGAGACTGCGAGGCGTCGCAAGTGGGCGAACTCGACCCAGAACCGCGCCGTGTGCCAGCTCGCGGCGCTGTTCTCGTACGCCCGGCGACGGCGCTGGGTTCGCGAGCATCCTCTGGAGCATGGCCAGGTGGCCAAGCTTCCAGAGAACAACGCCCGCACGCGCTGGCTTCGAGTTCACGAACTCGAAGACATCTTGGAGAAGAGTCCTCCGTGGCTCGCCGACACGGTTCGGTTCGCGGCTTCCACCGGGATGCGGCTCGGCGAGGTGTGCAGCCTCCGTCGCGCCAACTACCAAGTGGACGCGCGCGCCCGTTCGTTTCTCATCACCGAGAAAACGAAGAACGGCGAGTCTCTGGCTTGGCCGCTGGAAGGGTGGCCCCTTCAACACGTGGAAGCCCGGGTGAAAGCCACGAAGTTTCCGGGAGACAGACTCTTCCCGGGACCGAAGGGTGGCAACGCCTACACGAGCATCCACCGCTTCTTTCCAAAGGCCGTGAGGGCGGCTGGGCTCGTCTACGGAACGAAGCACAAGGATGGTGTGACGTTCCACAGCTTGCGCCACACGATGGCGAGCCTGGCGCTCAACCACGGTGTTCCGGAATCCACGGTGCAACGCATGGGGAACTGGAAGACACGGACCATGGTGGCTCGCTACGCCCACCTCGCTGACGAGAGCCTGCGAGATGGGGCGGCGACCGTGGCCAAGGTCATCGACCTCGGCGCGAGTCGACACAAAAACGAGCGGGACCTCCGTACGATTCCCGTACCCTGACTGGAAAAACGCTCATGGTCTACCTACTGGTCAAGCGCATAACTGAAGCAACTGCAACCAGATGCGTGAGTGGGCCCACCTGGACTCGAACCAGGGACCAGCGGATTATGAGTCCGCCGCTCTAACCAACTGAGCTATAGGCCCGCAATACCCTGCCCATCTTACCCTGCCCGCCAAGTATCGAAGCTGCCCCGCCTCCGTATGCCACACTGTGGCCACCCGAAACCACGGAGGCCCCGCATGAACCGCCTTCTCCGCATCCTCTTATTAGTGCTCCCCGTCCTCGGCCTCCCCGCTTCGGCCGCTGGCCATTGGCCTGGCTTCCGCGGCCCCGACACCGACGGCGCCGTTCGGGACGTGCGGCTGTTCGAGGGAACCGACGTCGGACTCGCCGTCGGCTGGAAGGTGCCACTCGGCCCCGGTTACGCCTCGCTTGCGGTCGGTGATGGTCGGGTGATCGCGATGTATGGCGACGCGGACGGCGACTGGGTCGGCGCGTTCGCGGTCGCAACCGGCGATCGCCTCTGGCGCTACCGCATCTCCGACCCGTACAAAGGCCACGACGGCTCGCACGACGGGCCAATCGCGACACCGCTGATCGACGGCGGGCGCGTCTACGGGCTCGGTGCCTGGGGGCATTTGTTCGCGGTCGATGCTGCAACCGGGCAGCCGATCTGGACAACGCACCTCGTTGACGACCTCGGCGCCGAAAAGCCGCACTACGGTTTTACCGCATCCCCGCGGATTCTCGATGGCGTCTTGCTCGTCGAGCTGAGTCAGATGCCCGTCGACGAGAAGGCCAAGCCTGAAACAGAACCCAAGCCGCGCAAGCCGATGGCCGTTGCAGGCATCGACACCGCCACGGGCAAGGCCTTGTGGATCGCGGGCGACGACCATATCGAATACAACTCGCCGACCGTGGCCACGCTCGGCGGCGTGAAG
>JANNRU010000082.1:0-1775 GCA_031401755.1 Acidobacteriota bacterium
CGCGGCGCGACCCTCCGGAAGCGCGCCGCGCGCGATTGCCAGATCCATGATGTCGGGCAGGATCTCGACGCCGCGCATGTCCCCGAGCACGATCAAGGTCGCTGCGGCTTGCACGACTTGGTCTTGGCCGAAGGCGGCGTCGCGCAAGCGTTCCTTGGCTTCTTTTTCGCGAACCGCGATGAAGCGCCAGTGCTGGATGTTGAAGGACGACGGCGCGCGCACGGCGTCCTCGACCAGTGCTCGAATCGTCTCATCGGACAGCCATTCGTCGGCGCGGAATTTGGAAGGGGTCGTGCGCCGATGGATCGCTTCGATCACGCCTTGTTCGATCATCTTCATGAGCTCCTCGCGTTCGGGCATCCTAGCAGCCGCGCGTCACGCGCGAGACGCATCGTGCTCGCCCCGCGGCAGGAGTCCGGCGAGTTCCGCGCCGAACCCTACACCGTCTCCGGCGAGCACCCCGATCAGGATCTGGAACAGCAGCGCTTTGCCCGTCTCGCTTGCCGGAACGCCCCACTCGGTCAGGGGTGCGACGGCCAAGGTCACCCCTGCCAGGAGAGGCCCGGTGACGAGGAATTTTCCGAAGCGCACGCCGGCCCGATCGAGCTCGTCGTAGACCAGTGCGACGAGGCAGGCCCCGGCACCGATCAAGGCCGTGGCGATCGACTGCTGCCAGGGTGGACCCGAAAAGGCGATGGCCGCTGCTCCGTGACCGAGGGCCAACGCGGCGGCCAACCCACGAGCTTCCAGGCGCACGAACGCGATCAATCCCGAGAGCAGCACCCCGAGCGTGAGGCAGCGCGAGCCCTGAGTCGCTAGATCTAGCGCGGCCTCGCCGAAGACCAGCAGGGCGAGCCCAGCGGCACCGGCGCAGCCGAGCACGAACCCGAGCATGGCGGAGCGGAGGCCAGGAGGATGCACGCCCGTATCCAGGCGAATCAGTACGGCGGCCGCAAAGCCCGGCGAACGAACTCCTCGTCGATCAGCAGCTTGTGCGCCTGCCCGGCGCTCTCGACCGCGGCGTGGGCGAACGGATCGAACTCGTAGGGCTTGATGATCGTGCCGTAGATCGCCTTCAGCGCACGGGCGCCGATTCGCGGACTACGCGCGGCCTCATCGGCGATGCGTTTGGTCGCGCCGGCGGTGATCTGCAGGTCGATGCCGTGGCGCAAAAAGAAATTCTTCGAGGCCTGGAAGACACTGTCGCGCGTTTCGGTGAAGATCTGGCACAGCAAATCGGCGTGCAGGTCCTCGAGGATGATCGCGTTGTCGAATCGTGACAAGAACTGCGGTTGCATGCCGTAGTCGAACAGATCTTCGAGCTTGAAGTGGTGGCGCAGCGTGAAATATTCGCGGATTTCGACCCGTCCGTCGAGGATCACGGTCTCGTTCGGCAACTTGACCCGGCTCGTCGGATTGGTGACGCGCCGGAAGACCTGATCGTAGAGCGCCTCGAAGGCGCCGGCGCAGAAGAACAGCATCTTACTGGTGTCGATGTTGACCGGCGTCCGCGTCTCGACCTCGTTGCGACGGGAGGTGACGGGGTAGACGACGCGCTCGCCCTCGACCAGCGTCAGCAACGCTTGCTGGATGTTCAGTCCCGTGACGTAGGGTTTGCCGCCGACCATGCCCGAAACCTTGTCGATCTCGTCCAGACAGACCGTCGCGTGCTGCATGTAGAGGCCGATTTCCTCGGCCGTCGCGCTATCACCAAGGAGCTTCCGGGCGGCTTCCTCGAGCCTGAGGAACAGCCGCGAGGTATCGACGACACCCTC
>JANNRU010000083.1:0-2049 GCA_031401755.1 Acidobacteriota bacterium
CGACGGCGTGTTATACCAAGCGATGGAGCCGATCGACAAAAAATTTCACTCGACGATCATCTCGCGGCTGAAGGTGATGTCCGAGCTCGACATCTCGGAGAAACGGATTCCACAAGACGGTCGATTCAAGCTTCGGATCAAAGGTCGTACGGTCGACTTCCGAGTGTCGATCATGCCCAGCGTTCACGGTGAAGACTGCGTCATCCGAATCTTGGATAAAGAATCGATGAACAAGGAATTCGCCACGCTGAGTCTCGAGGTCTGCGGCTTCGAGGAGCGCGACAAGGCTCGGCTCCGTCGATTCATCAAGGAACCCTACAGATGGTGCTGGTGACGGGTCCTACAGGTTCCGGAAAGACGACGACGCTCTATGGCGCGCTGAGCGAGATTCGCAACGAAGAAGACAAGATCATCACGATCGAAGACCCGGTCGAGTATCAGCTCCCGGGTATCACCCAGATTCCGGTCAACGAAAAAAAAGGATTGACGTTTGCGCGCGGTTTGCGGTCGATCCTGCGCCACGACCCGGACAAAGTCATGGTCGGCGAGATCCGTGACGCGGAGACCGCACAGATCGCCATCCAATCCGCGTTGACCGGACACCTAGTGTTCACGACAGTTCATGCAAACAACGTCGTCGACGTCGTTGGGCGTTTCCTGAACATGAACGTCGAACCCTACAACTTCGTCTCGGCGCTAAACTGCATCCTGGCCCAGCGGTTGGTGCGATTAATTTGCGAGTCCTGCAAGCGTCCGGTCCGCGCAACCCGGGCGCAACTCGTCGAATCGGGACTCGATCCGATTCGTTTCGGTGAATGGACGTTTCACGAGGGGCGGGGCTGCATCGACTGCAACGGCACCGGCTACCGTGGCCGAACCGCGATCGCGGAGTTGTTGGACATGTCCGATCGGATCCGCGAGATGATCCTCCAGCGACGTCCAGGCGCGGACATCAAACGCGCAGCCAAGGAAGAGGGAATGACATTCTTGCGTGAAGCGGCCTTGAGCAAAGTCTTCGCCGGTAAGTCGACGCTCCACGAAGTCAACAAGGTCACCTTCGTCGACTGAGTTGACGGTAACGAATAGGACGATCAAGTGTGCTGAGTCAGATTCTCGAACGCGTGACGAGTGCCGACCTGGACCGGGCGCTCGGTCTCTACCCGGCGGTGCCGGATGTCGCGCTGTCGCTCGAGCGCCATCATGCGGCACTGATCCACGTGAAGCGACCGCGGCGGGGCCGCCCGGTTCTCGAGCAGCATTACATCGTCGAGGAAAATCTGTCCTGGGTGCCGGCAGCGATTTTTGACACCAATGGGGGATCTGCGGAAGAGCTCGAGGCGCGATTGCGACGCCTCTTCGAACGGGCAGGGATCCGTCCTGGAAAACTGACGTTGATCCTTCCCGACAACGTCGCCAAGATCTCGTTGCTCTCGCTTCCGGAGCGGCCACCCTCCCGTCGTCAACTCGACCAGATCGTGCGTTTTCGTATGCGGCGGACCGTGCCCTTCAAACTCGATGAGGCCGCGATCTCCTCACAGGTCCTCGGGTCTGAGGGTGCGGGGCTCGTCGTCTTGGTCTCGCTCGTCCGGCGTGCTCTGGTCGAGCGGTTCGAGCAGGCGCTCGAGGCGATCGGGGCGCGTCCAGGACTGATCGACCTTGTCACTCCGAACCTTCTCAACGCTTGCCGCGGTGAACTCGACGCCGCGGCCGCCGACGGCAGTGATGTGGCGTTGCTCAATCTGACCGCGGCCTATTTCAGCCTGGTGATCGTTCGCCAGGGCCGCGTGATTTTTTTCCGCTGCAAGGGTTTCGCCGCGAGCGAGAGCGACCCACTATTGCGGGATGCCGTGTTACTGCGGGAGATGGCGAGTTCGCTCTCCTATCACCAGGAGAAGCTGGGGGGCCAGTCGATCGGCACGCTCCTGGTGCTGGCCGTCGACGCGACCGTCGAGCGGCTCGGCGAGCCCCTGCGGGGACTGGGTGTGGCCGAGGTCCGTCGCCTCGACCCGACGGGCTGGATCGACTGCGCGCCAAGCGGTCGACTCGATT